>DATIEW010000052.1:0-13053 GCA_035455585.1 Vicinamibacterales bacterium
TGTGGTTCAGCATCGGACCGACGACCGATCCGTTGCCTTCGCGTCGGGTCGGCGAGCTCGTTGGGGCAGACCGGGCTCAGGCGTGGTCACGAACGGAAAGGCGGCCGCCGTCACTCGAGGCGGAGCGCGGTGACGGGATCGACCAGTGTCGCCCGGCGGGCGGGAACCCAGCAGGCGATGAGCGCGATCGTCGCGAGCAGGAGCGACACCAGCGCGTACGTCGCGATGTCGGTCCGTTGCACATCGACGAGCAGCGATTCGAGCGCGCGGCTCAGGATGAGGCTGCCAGCTGCGCCGAGCGTCACGCCGGCCGCGATGATGGCTGCACCGGACCCCAGAACCAGCCGCAGCACGTCCGCGCGCTGCGCGCCGAGGGCCATGCGGATGCCGAACTCGCGCGTGCGCTGTGCGATGGCGTAGGCGAGGACGCCGTAGAGGCCGACGGCCGAGATCGCCAGACCGACGAGGGCGAAGGCCGTCATGAGGAACGCGTAGAACCGCGGCGTCGCAAAGAACTCCCGGTACGCCTCGTCGACGGTCTCGATCCGGCTCAGCGGCTGATCGGGATCCACCTCCCGGATCAGGGACCGGACCACGGGTGCGATCGCCGCCGGGTCGCCGGTGGCGCGGATCAGAATCGTCTGCTGGCCGGGGATGCCGCGGCTCTGGCTGTTCGGGTAGTAGAGCGCGAACTGATCGCGAGGCTGGTCGTGCCGGAACTGGTACACGTCGCCCACGACCCCGACGACGGTGTGCCAGGGAACGTCGGAGTCCCATCTGATCCGCTCCCCGATGGGGCTGTCGCCTTTCCACAGACGCCGCGCCATGGCCTCGCCGATGATGATGGCTCTCGGCGCCTCGAGCGTGTCTTCACGCGAGAACGTGCGGCCGTCACGCAGGGGAATGCGCATGACCGAGAAGTAGTCTCCGTCCACCTCGCTGAACGGCATGAGGAGGTTGGGGTCGTCGAGGACGATTCCCCGTCCCTCGATCTCGAAGTGGAGCTGGAAGCTGATGCCGCCTCCGCGCGGGGGCACGCCGCCGGTGATGGTCGTGGCCACCACACCGGGGGCCGCGCGCAGGCGCCCGGCAATCCCGTCGTAGAACTGCTGCTGCAGCGCGCGCGTGGGGTATTTCCAGCGCGGAAGCGACAGCGAGACGGTCAGCAGGTTGTGCGGATCGAACCCGGGATCGAGCCGCGTGATGCGGGTGAATGTGCGCGTCAGCAACCCGGCGCCGACGAGCAGCATCAGCGACAGCGCGAGTTGCACCAGCACGAACGCCCGCCGCACCCGTTCCTGCCGGCGTGTGCCGGTCGCGCTGCGCGCGGTCTCCTTAAGCGAGTCCTGCGGGAGGGCTCGAGCACTCCGGAAGGCCGGCAGCAGCCCGAAAGTGAGCGCGGTCATTCCGGTGATGCCGACGGCAAACGCAATCACCCGCGCGTCGAGCCGGATCGTATCGACGTTGAGGAACGTCATTTCCCGCGGCGTGAACGCCGCCAGCAGTTCGATTGCCCACTGTGCGGCCAGGAGGCCCAGGGCACCGCCGAGGACGCTCAGCGCGACCGTCTCCGTCAGCAGTTGCCGCATCAGCCGTCCGCGCGTCGCTCCGAGGGCCGTGCGAACCGCGATCTCCCGCCCCCGCGCCGCACCCTGCACGAGCAGCAGGTTAGCGAGGTTCGCGCAGGCAATCAGGAGAACCAGCGACACGGCGCCCGCCAGCACGTACAACGCCCGTCGTACGGGCGGATTCAGATGCCGCGCGATCGGGACGTCCAGCTTCACGCGCCAGCCAGCCGCCGCCGCGGTCTGTTCGAGGCCTGGCGCGACTGCGTCGAGACGTAACTGCGCCTGCGCCACGCTGAGGTCGCCACGCACTCGTGCGGTCACGTTGAAGCGCCCGGCCGCCTTCCCCGAGGGATCCACGGGAAGGGGCACCCAGAAGTGCCGCTGCCCCCAGGGGAAGTTGAACGCCGGGGGCATCACGCCAATCACGTCGTAGACCTTGTCGCTCAGCCGGATCGTGTTCCCGACGATCGCCGGGTCGGCATCGAACTGCCGGCGCCAGAGCTCGTCGCTCAGCACGACTACCTGGTCGCGGCCCGGCACCGCATCGCCGTCGTCGATGCCCCGACCGATCTGCGGGGGCACGCCGAGCATCCTCATAACGCCGCCTGTCATGGCGATGCCAAGCAGGATCTGCGGTTCGCTGCTGCCGATGAGGGCAGCTGAGCGCGGCATGTAGGCTTCGACGGCATCGAAGATCGGCGACTGCGCGCGGAACTCGAGATATTGCGCGGCCGTCAGGCTGCGGCTCGAAATGCCTGACTCGTTGGAGATCGCGATGTCAACCAGCCTTGCAGGATCGCGGTAAGGCAGCGGCCTCAACATGAGGGCGTCCACAACCGAGTAGATGGCCGTGTTCGCCCCGATCCCGAGTCCGAGCGTCAGCGCTGCGACGGCCGTGAAGCCCGGCGCCGACGCGAGACGTCGGATGGCATATCGAACATCGTTGACCAAGCCCTCCATGGACGCTTCCACTGTCGGCGATTGTCTCTATGGTCTGCTGCCGTGGTAGACGAGGTGCGTGATACACCATCGATTACGCACGATTCGTTCCCTGGCGCGGCGAGCCGTGTTGGCGGGTCGCGCGTCGCGGTTCGCAGGTCGAGGATCGCAGATAGAGCTGGGATTCCTCGCAGGGTGCCTCGGGCAAATCTCACCACGAAGTCGCACAGCTGTGAAGTCGCACAGCTGTCCGGATCTGGCTCTGCCCGTTCGGATCCGGACACGTGCGTGATTCGCCGCTCTGTTCGCGGTTCGTGGTCCGTGGACCGCAGGTCGGATTCGAGGTTGTCGAGTCTCGGGCCGTCCACCGGCAGAGGCGCAGTTTGCTGATCGGGTCTGACCCCGGACCCCGGACCCGGGACCCCGGACCGTCGTGGTACATTGAATCGTCTGATGCACAGGCTCACACTTGGTGCTGCCGCGGCGGCCGCCGTTCTGTGGACCGTTGCCCACGCCCACCAATCGCGACCGGCTGCGGCGCCTGTCCACGGTTACGAGATCGTGAAGAGCTACCCGCACGATCCGCGCGCCTTCACGCAGGGACTCGTCTATCTCGACGGGTTTCTCTACGAGGGTACGGGGCTCCAAGGCGAGTCGACCCTGCGCAAGGTCCGGCTCGAGACCGGCGAGGTCGTCCAGCAGCACCAGCTCGACGACAGGTACTTCGGTGAGGGTATCGCCGTCTGGGGGAAAACGATCATCCAGTTGACCTGGCAGACGGAGATCGGGTTCGTCTACGATCTGCCGACCTTCAAGCCACTGAAGACGTTCAGCTACACGGGAGAAGGATGGGGGCTCACGCAGGACGGGGCGCGCCTCATCATGAGCGATGGGTCGTCGTCGCTGCGTTTCATCGATCCCACGACGTTGCGCGAGGTGGGCCGGATCGCCGTGCGTGACGGCGGCGTGCCGGTCGACAACCTGAACGAGCTGGAGCAGGTGCGAGGGGAGATCTTCGCCAATGTCTGGCAGAGCTACCGCATTGCGCGCATCTCGCCGAAGACCGGCCGGGTCACGGGCTGGATCGATCTGACGGGGCTTCTACCGGCGCGGGATGCCCGGGGCGTGGACGTCATGAACGGCATCGCCTACGACGCGAAGGGCGATCGCCTCTTCGTTACCGGCAAGCTCTGGCCCCGGCTCTTCGAGATACGCATCACGCCGCCGCGTGCCGCGACGGGACGGGACGCGAGCCCTTGATTCCCCACTTCCTTCTTCCTTTTTCCTTTCTCCTTTCTCCTTTCTCCTTTCCCAACCGTCCACCTCGACAGTAATGGAAGACAGAATCGGTTCCTCGATCACGAATACGACACCGCCGGTGCGGGAAGCACGGGGAAAGTCTGGCTGGTGCGGACACACCTGGATGGTCTTCTGATTGCATTTCGGCGTGACCTTTCGTGCAATCGGAAAACCAGATGAAGATACAGAATTTCCCAGGCAACGAAACCGCGGCGCTCATCGAGCAGCTCCTCACACGTCGCTCGAAGGCGCTCTCCAGGCAGCTTCGCGCCGTCCACGATGCTCTGGACGCTGCCGGGCGCGCGCTTCAGCAGCCGCCGCCCCTCGATCAGCAGGATCATGACCTCGCCAGAGGATTGAACAACGCCTTCACGACGGCCGCCGCGCAGTTCACGGAGGACGCGCGCAGGGCGGTCGACGAGGCGCGGCGGGAACTGGACTCGGAGCGCGCGGCGAAGCTGAAGCTCGCTGCGTCGCTGTCCTCGGCGGAGGCCGAACTGGAACTGCGTGCGGCGGAGCTGCGCGCGGCGCAGGAACGAATCGGACAGGGGGAACGCGAGCTCACCGAGGCGCGTGAGACGCTCGAGGAAACGGACAGACGGCGTGAGGCAGCCGAGGCGGCAGCCCGACGCGAGGCAGATGCCCGCGCGTCTCTCGAGGAGGCCGCCACCAGGAACATGGGGATTCAAGACGCTCTCGAGCTGGAGCTGGAGGATGTGCGCCGTGCGCTGGACGAATCCCTCTCCGAGATCGCGGCGCTGGCCGTGCAGCTCGAGGAAATGGCCGGCGAGAAGGGGCGGCTCGGCATCGATCTGAGCGCGGCGCAGGGCGAGCTGCAGATGCTCCGTGCCCAGCACGAGGCGGTGGTCGCGCAGCTGAAGGCCAGCACGGCGCGTGTCCAGATGCTCGGCAAGGGCCGGGAGGAGACGATCGGGCAGTCGCAGACCGGCGGCGCGGAAGGCACGAGAGGTGGCCTGCCGGCGCACCCCCAAATCGGCAACGCTGACGGGCTGGTGTCGGTCGTCGAGGCGTCGGCCCGCAGCGTAGAGGAACTCGCCCGCGCCACCACCGTCGCAGATCTGCTCGGCGGCCTGGCGCGTGAGCTCTCGACGGAGTTCTGCCGCGTGGCCCTCTTCCGCGTCGAGGGCAATCGGCTTCAGGGGACGCACCAGGTCGGCTTCGACCATACCACCGACGTGAGGAAGATCGCGGTGCCGCTCGGCGTCGACTCCATGCTCACCCACGCAGTCCGTACCCGCGAGATCCAACGGCTCAGGAGCGGTGATGTGGCCGATGAGGCGAGGACGGCGCCATTCCGCGGCAATCCCTCCCTCGCACTCGCGCTGCCGATCGTCCTTCATGGCGAGACCGTGGCGGTCGCGTATCTGGACGATTGGGACCAGTCCGGCGCGGGGCCCGGCAGGGGGTCGCACGACTCGAGCGTGCTGTTCGCCAGACTCGTGATCCGGCATGCGGGCGTGCTCTTCATCGGCTTCGCGCAGGAGCTGCGCGCGCTGGAAGAGCTGCGCGTCTACGCCTCGGCGCTCGTGCGCGGAGCGATGGAGATGTACGACGCCGATGCCGAGGCGGGGATGAACCCCGAGGTGATCCGGGATCGCCTCGAGGACAACGTCGCTTGCGCGCGGCAGCTTTTTGCGAAGCGCGCCGCACACGAGGGTCCGGCTGCTGCCGGCCTCCTCGACGAGCAGCTCCAGGCCACCATCGACGTGGATCCGGGCGCTCCTTTCGCGCGGGACCTCGGTGCCATCCTCGGCCGCGGCAGCACCCCGCAATCCGCGCAGGCCTCCTGAAGTCAGAGAGCCTCCTGGGGACACGCCAGCCTGAAGGGAGAAGGGCTCTTCTCCCTTCACAGTGTTGACAAGGCTGGTTCTTCGGTACACTTCCAGAGTTGATCACTGCTCCCTTGCGCCGGCGGCGGAGATGTGCCACCTGTCCGCGCGAATGAAAAGGCTGGCCGGCGGGATCTCGCGGAACGTCAGTGCACGCGACCGCGGCGAGCTGGCGCTGCTCGCCGGGGCGCTGGCCCTCGTCCTCGTCCTGTTCGCTTCATTCGCGCTGGCCGGCGCTGTCGTCGACGGCGACACGAAGCAGTTCGACGAACGGACGCTGCGCGCGCTCCGCCGCGCCGGCGATCCGGGTACGCCGATCGGTCCGCGGTGGCTCCATGGCGCAGCGCTCGACGTGACGGCGCTCGGCAGCGCCGCCGTCCTCGGCCTGGCGGTCGCGGCCGTCGTCGGCTTCCTGCTCCTGCAGAGAATGGGGCGGACAGCCGCGTTCGTGCTCGCCGCGAGCGCCGGCGGCTGGCTGCTCAATGCCCTCCTCAAGACCATGTTCCAGCGGCCTCGACCGGATGTCGTGCCGCACCTGCGCGAGGCGATGACATTGAGCTTCCCGAGCGGCCACGCCATGACGTCGGCGGCCGTTTACCTGACGCTCGGCGCGCTGCTCATGCGGATCGCGGAACGGCCCGTGACGAAGTTCTACTGCATGGCCGTCGCCATGCTCGCGACGCTCCTGATTGGTTCGACCCGCGTCTATCTCGGCGTGCATTATCCGACCGACGTCCTTGCCGGCTGGCTGATCGGGCTGTCCTGGGCGCTCCTGTGCTGGATCGTCGAGCGGCTGGTGGAGCGCCGGACCGGATTGAAGAGGGAACAGCAGGCGCACACCCGCGCCTTGTAGCGCCGGGCCACACCTTGGTAGCTTTACGTTGAATGAAACTGCTGGTCGTGGTCCTGCCGGTGCTGCTGGTCGTTGGCCTGCAGCGGGAAGCTCCGGAGCGTCCAGCTGGTGGTGTGCCCCGCCAGGACGAGCGCGCAATGTTCGCGGTGCTGCGGCGCGACGGCGTGATCGCGCCATTCGCTGCGCTGGACGGGACCAGATGGAGCATGCCATGGCCCGCCGGCATCCAATCGATGGAGCTGCCGCTGAACGTCGAATCCGTGCCGCGGCGCTGGTGGGGAGGATGGGAGCCGGGCGCCCGGTGGCACGCGTGGCTCACGCATGGCTCCGCCCGTGAGCTGACGCTCACTGCTCCAGTCGTCTACGCCGTCCACTGCAGCCGGCGGATCGGCGTGCGGACCGACTATCGTCCCGCCGAAGCTGTTCCGCCCGTTCCTGTCGAACCGTACCCGAAAGACGGTCTGGCGGTTGCCGGCGGCCTCCGAGTCGACCCGATCGAGATCGTCGATCGCTCGTCCGAGGAGCGGGCGTCGCTGGCAGTCTCGCTGCTGGACGATTTCGACCGTGCCGAGGAGGCTGCGATCAGGGGCATCCGTGCGGCATCTGGTTGGCGTCATCCTTTCGGGAGCGAAGAGCGCCGGAAGCTTCCCGTGCACCTCGAATCCTGGTACCGCTCACGCCTCGACGCGGCCACGACGGTCTCGTACATCGAGGCCGTGCGCAGCTATCCGCCCGGCCCGGACGATGAGGAGTGCGGACTGGAGACGCTGTTCGGCGGCTGGGTGTTCCAGAAGACTGGTGGGGCGGACACGCGGACCAGCATCGGCGCGAGGGTGACGTATTGTGACCGCGTCGGCGCGATGTACGTGCTGCCGCTCGGGCGCGTCCGCGTGCGGGATCGCGAGTACTGGATCTACCAGTACTCCGGATGGGACGACGAGTGGTACGCGGTCGTCGAAGTGAGAGCCACCCGGGCCCGGGTCGTGGCAGAGTATTACGCTGGAGGCCGCATGCGGTGCGGGTGACCGCCGGCGATTCATGACCGAGGGTCCCGTGTCATATCGGCACAGACAAATCGGGCTCGTCGCTGTCATCGGTCTTGGCCTGGCGGCGGGGCTGGCCGCGTACATTGCCCTGGTCAGCCTGCGGTGGCCGCTGGCTGTCCTGGCAATCGGCATGACGGCGCTCCTCGTCCTGTTCTCGACTCTCACCACGCACGTCGGCGACCGCATGCTCCATATCGCCTTCGGGCCCGGCTTGATCCACCGCGCGATCCCCGTGCGCGAGATCGAGGACGTGTCGGTGGTGCGGACTCCCTGGTACTACGGATGGGGGCTGCGTCTGACGCCGCGCGGCTGGCTGTGGCGGGTCTCGGGCACGCAGGGTGTGGAGCTTCGCTTGCGCAACGGGCGGCGCTTTCGCGTCGGCTCCGACGAGCCCGAGCAACTGGCTGCGGCAATCCGGGAGGAGCAGTCGAGACTGTGAGCTGCGAGCCGACATGACCGATCCGTTCATGCAGGCGGCAATCGAGGAGGCTGAGTCCGGCCGGCGCGAGGGAGGGATCCCGATCGGCTCCGTGCTGGTTCATGACGGGCGCATCATCGGCCGCGGTCACAACCGGCGCGTCCAGCGGGGCAGCGCCGTGCTGCACGCGGAGATGGATGCACTCGAGAATGCCGGCCGGCTGCCGGCGGCCGTCTATCGCGAGAGCGTGCTCTACACGACGCTGTCGCCGTGCTCGATGTGCAGCGGTGCCATCCTTCTCTACGGCATACCCAGGGTCGTCGTCGGCGAGCACGAGACGTTCGTCGGAGAAGAGGACCTTCTCCGATCGCGGGGCGTGACCGTGGACGTGCTGCAAGACCCGGCGTGCATCAGCCTGATGTCGGACTTCGTGCGGGCGCGCCCGGATCTCTGGAACGAGGACATCGGCTCCACGGCGCCCGATCCGCCCGGCGCGAAGCCATGAGAGTCCCTCGCTTCTCCAGGTCCGTGCTTGCGGCGATCGATGCCCAACGGATCGTGGGCGTCCGCGCCGGCAGGGAGCATCGTTTCACCGGCGTCTGGGCGTTGGTCGTGGGCGGACGGGTATTCGTCCGCTCGTGGAACGACAAGCCGCACGGCTGGCGCCGGGCCTTTCTCGCCGATCCGCTCGGCGCCCTCAATGTGTCGGGGCGCGAGATTCGTGTTCGGGCAAGACGCGCGCGTGGTGCGCGCCTGATGGAGGCCATCGAACACGCATACGGGCAGAAGCACGCAACCCCCTCCTCACGCAAGTACGTGCGCGGCTTTGCCCGGGCCAGGCGCAGGCTGACGACGACGGAGCTGCTGCCGCGGGGCTGAAACGAGGTTCACCCGAGCCGAAACCGATCGACTGTGCGATACTCTCCGCTTCGCGATCGCCATGAGGACTCACGCGATGATCCTGCCGAGACTCGTCTCCGTGGTGCTGCTGGCCCTTGCCACGGCCCAGGCCGGTGCGCGCTTCGACCTCGACACACCCCGCAAGATCGTGCGCGTGAGCGACCCGGCGATCGCGCCAGACGGCCGCACGGTCGCGCTGGTCGTCAGCAGGGCCAATCTCGCGGACAACCGCTACGATCCCGAGCTGATGCAGGTCGAGATCGCAACGAAGGCGCAGCGCGTGCTCAGTTCCCGGCGGGGCGTGAGCGCCCCGGCCTGGTCACCCGACGGCAAATCCCTGTCGTTCCTCGCGAGCGTCGAGGGGCGCGCGCAGATCTTCCTCCTGCCCATGTCGGGCGGCGAGGCGCGGCAGGTCACGGCGTCGCCGACAGGTGTACAGACGTACTCGTGGCGGCCCGACGGACGCGCGTTCGCCTACACGGCCCTCGATGAGCAGCCGAAGCGCGAGGGCGAGGAGCGCTTCAACCGTTCGTTCGAGATCCAGCACAACAGCTTCCTGCAGTCTGAGACGCCGATGCCGTCGCACCTGTGGACGGTGCCGGTCGAGGGCGGCGCCGCCCGCCGCGTCACCTCCGGATCGTGGTCGCTGCCCATCACGTACCCGCCAGGGGCGCCGCCGCCGGCGCCATCGTGGTCGCCCGACGGAGGGACGATCGCGATCGAGCGCAGGCCCACGGCCTACTCGGGAGACTTCGACCAGAACACGATCCAGCTCGTCGACGTCGAGACCGGGCGAATGCGTCCGCTCACGAGCCGGACGCATCACGAAGCGCAGCCGCAGTTCTCACCCGACGGGAAGCGACTCGCGTACTGGTACCCGAAGGACGGCCAGTCCAAGAACCGGACCGAGATGGTCGTGGCGCCTTCCTCGGGCGGCGAAGGACGGAGCGTGACGGGCGGGCTCGACCGCCACATCCTGACGGCGGCGTGGATGGCGGACGGTCGGGCGCTGCTCATTGGCGCGGCCGACGGCACGCGCACGGGCGTCTGGATTCAGCCGCTCGACGGGCCGGCCCGACCGCTCGACTTCGGCAAGCTCGTCGTGGCAGCGGGGTTCGGCAGCCTGTCGGTGAGCACGAGCCGGGACGGCCGCATGGCGTTCGTGGCCAGCACGCCCGATCGTCCGAACGAGCTGTACTGGCGGCCTTCTGCCGACGCGCCACCCGAGCGGCTGACCGACTTCAACGCCGGGATCGCCGCCATGGATCTCGGGCGCGTCGACACGGTGGAGTGGGACGGCCCCGACGGCTTCCGGATGAACGGCATTGTCACTTATCCGCCGGGGTTCGAGGCGGGACGCCGGTATCCCCTCGTGCTGTACATCCATGGCGGCCCGCGCGCCTCGTCCAAGGAGTCGTTCTCGCCGCGGTCGCAGCTCCTGGCCGCGCAGGGCTGGATCGTATTCGAGCCGAACTACCGCGGCAGCGACAACCTCGGGAACGCGTTCATGTCGGCGATCTGGAACGACGCGGGCGCGGGCCCCGGTCGCGACGTCATGTCCGGCGTAGACCATCTCAAGGGCCGCGGCATCGTCGACGAGTCGCGGATGGCAGTGTCGGGGTGGTCGTACGGCGGCTACATGACGACGTGGCTGCTGGGGAATTACCCTGACGCGTGGAAGGCGGGTGTTGCCGGCGCCGCGGTGACGAGCAGCATGGATCAGTACGATCTCGGCGACGGGAATGTCCGCCGCGGATACTCGCTCGGTGGATCGCCGTACACGGATCCCGCGAGAATGCGCGCCGCGCTGGAGCAGTCGCCGATGACCTATGCCGCGAAGATCAAAGCGCCAACCCTGATCCTCGCGCTGACGGGCGACTACCGCGTGCCGATCATGCAGTCGTACCGCTTGTACCACGCGCTCCGCGACAACGGCGTGCCGGTCCAGTTCATCGGGTATCCGCTGCCGGGTCACAGCCCCTCGGATCCCGTTCACCAGCGGGACGTGGACCGACGGTGGGTCGAGTGGTTGAAGACGCACCTGAGGTGAGCGTCAGGTCCACGTCGAGGAGGGCATCAGGGCCGGGAAAGGTCCCACGCCGCCAACCTGTCTCCAAGGACGCCTTTCAACTCGGTCAGGTCGTCCTCCAGACGTTCCAGAATACCTCCGCGCACGGATGCCGAGACGAGTGAGGCACGTTCGGGCAGCGACCGCCTCAACGTCGCGTTCGCCCAGCTGCGCACGCGCCACGGCATGCGCTCATGGAGCTTTGCGCGCCGGAGCAACGTCAAGACAGTTCCAGGCTCCGTGTCACTGGCGGATTCGTTGAACCTGCGTCCCAGGGTCGGGGACTCGAACGTCGGATCGACGTCGAGAAACTCACAGATCAGCTTGACCGTCCCGACGGTGTCCTTGATGAACGACTCGAAGACCAGCACCAGTATCCGGTTCCGCGGAAACACACGCCAGTACTGTTCGAGCTGCATGTGATACCGACTCATGTTCAGGTAGTCGGACGGCTCGCTGAACACCGCGTCCTCGAAAGGCCGCCGCTCGCGCCCGTGGGCCCGCCAGTGGAGATAGGCTGAGGCAATGCGCTCGACTGGGTGACGGACGATGTAGATGAAGCGGGCCTCCGGGAACGCCGCGCGTATGCGTTCCGGCACGCCCCGATGCGTCGGGTAGCGTGTGTAGTGCGTGGAAGCCTCGAACGACCAGCGCTCGCGCGTCTGTCCTGCATACAGCGATTCGTAATCCCGAATGTCCGACGGAGCCGGGGATGGCATACAGAAGAACCGTGGCTCCTTGAGCGGTGATGGGAAGATGTCGGGGTGTTCCGCGAGGTAGTGATACAGGCTCGTGGTGCCAGATCTCATCGCACCGAGGAGGAAGACTCGCTCCGTGCAAGGTCGGAGGTTCATTTTCAGGCTCCAGTAGTCCATCCGCTGCAGTCGGACGCACATGTCGTCTCGAGTCGATCGCGCTGCGCGGGCTCGCCTGCTCTTGGGGCGCCATCACCGACGGTCTCGTGGTGATTCAGGCGCCGCCGGCCTGCCCCCGAAGATCAGCGACTCACGACGCCGATCCGAGCGTTGGCATCAATCTGCCTCGGGTGCCTTCAGAGCAAGGTGGCGGCCAAGCTCGACGAGCGAGAGAACGGGACATGGCCTGCGCTGTCAGCACCGCTGTGACTCCCGTTTTCTACAGCCGAGCGTCGGGGATTCAGCCCGTCGGCAGAAAACGGTATCGAAGCTCGGACTCGTGAGAGGCCAGCCGACGGATGGCCCCGTTACGGGAGAATTATTTCTGCCTACGGCACGACTGTCTGTCCTGCCTGACGGGGCGTCCGCGCCTGTTTCTTGCTAACGCGTTGACAACGAATGGCTTGTCAATCATGGCCCGAGATCGATCGCAGTTCCCGGTCCGGCCATGCCTTTGCTCTGTTCTGCCCGAGCCGCAAGCAAGCTTTACCCCGCGCAGAAGTTACTCCGACATGGCCAATGCGTCAGAGTGGCGGTCAAACCCGGGTGGCGAAGCGACCGGCTGAAATCACGCGGCGGGGACTTTCTTGGTCTCCGTGCGCCAGGGTTGGACATCGTGTCAAGCGCTGCCAGCGCGCCAGACGTTCTGGCGCTCATCGCACCCAACGGACTCGGGCACCTCCGCCGGCAGGTGGGGATTCTCAGCCGCCTTCTCGAGCGGGTCGCGAGCATACGGGTTCACGTGTTGTGCGCGGACGCCCAGATGGCGCGCATACGCGACTGGGAGCGCGCGGCGCGGTTCTTCGGCGATCCACGCGTCACGCGCACGGGACGCGTCCTCGATCCAGGAGTGACGTGGTCGACTGACACCGCCTACTACAAGAACGGCTCGCTTGTCGAATGGCTCGATCGCCTGTCCCGCGTCCCCGATCTCGAACGGGCCCGCCTTGTCGTGTCCGACAACCTGGCGGGGGTACTTGCCTTTCGAAGCGATGCCATCCTCGCGGGGTCCTTCCTCTGGGGTGACGTGTTGATGGGCGCGCATGCCGCCAGTGAACAGGTGCGTGACTTCGCCGCCGCCGAGGATGAGCTGCTCGCGCGTCACCGGCCCCCGATGCTGTGTGTGAAAGACGTGGCGATGCCGGCCGTCGTCGGCGCGACGCGGGCAGTCCGTCTCGAGTGGATGTGCGACGACGCC
>DATIEW010000053.1:0-4024 GCA_035455585.1 Vicinamibacterales bacterium
GGAGCCCCACGCTGATTCGATTATCTCAAAGACGTCGCGTCCCGTTCCGCGGTTTCCCCGGCGGAAGCTGACCGACAGGGGCTCTCGACACCGAACGCCGATGGAACAGCCCCCGAGTGCCGGGTACAATCGAGATATGCAGCGCGATCAGGCAGAAGTCGTCATTCTCAGCGCCGCTCGCACGCCTGTCGGCCGGCTTGGAGGGGCGCTTGCCGAGGTGCCGGCCGTCAATCTCGGAGCGGCGGCGATCGCTGCCGCGGTGCAGCGGGCGGCCCTGCCCGATCCCTCCGCGATCGACGAGGTGATCCTCGGAAACGTCGTCTCGGCAGGCCTCGGCCAGAACATCGCGCGTCAGTGCGCCATCCGCGGCGGCGTGCCCGAGACCGTTGGCGCGACCACAGTCAACAAGGTATGCGGCGCGAGCCTCAAGGCCGTGATGCTTGCCGCTCAGGCCATCCGCGCGGGCGACGGTGATCTGTACGTCTGCGGCGGAGTGGAGAGCATGAGCCGCGCGCCGTACCTGGTCGACGGCCGTGGCAACCAGTTGCGGTACGGTCACTCGGTGCTCCGCGACGCCCTCGTGGTGGATGGCCTCTGGTGCGCGTTCGAGGACTGGGCCATGGGTCAGGCGGCCGAGTTCATCGCCGACGAGTACGGCGTGTCTCGCGAGGCGATGGACAACTACGCGTTGTGCAGCCAGCGAAAGGCGATCGCCGCGCAGGACGGCGGCAGGTTCGCGAAGGAGATTGTGCCTGTCGCCGTGCCGGCGCGCAAAGGCGGCAGCGTCATGGTAACCGCCGACGAAGCGCCTCGCCGCGATACCTCCCTCGACGCGCTGGGCCGGCTGCCGCCCGCCTTCCGGCCCGACGGGCGCGTGACGGCCGGCAACGCCCCCGGGCTGAACGACGGCGCGGCGGCCGTGGTAGTGGCGAGCGGGACGAAGGCTGACGCGCTGGGCGCGACACCCCTGGCACGTGTAGCGGGCTACGCTCAGGCCGCCGTGGCGCCGAAGTTCATCTTCGCCGCGCCGGCTGACGCGATCCGGCGCGTGCTGGACCGCGCGGGCTGGACGCTCCCGGAGGTCGACCTCATCGAGCTCAACGAGGCATTTGCCGCACAGGCCCTCGCGAATGGCCAGGCGCTCGCGGCCGAGGGCTGGGACTGGGATCGCGTCAACGTGAACGGTGGAGCGATCGCGCTCGGCCATCCCCTTGGCGCCACGGGCGCGCGGCTGCTGACGACGCTGCTCCATGCGCTGGAGGATCGCGGGCTGCGACGGGGAATCGCGTCGCTGTGCCTCGGCGGCGGCGAAGCCGTCGCGCTGGCGGTCGAGCGGATGACCTGATGCATCCCTGCCGGCAGGGTAGTGTCCCAGCGTCGGACCGGCGCACGGATCTCCTGATTGTCGGGGCCGGTCCGTTCGGCCTCTCCATGGCGGCGCACGCCCGCCACCTGGGGATCGACCATCTCGTCGTGGGCGAACCGATGCAGTTCTGGCGCGCGCACATGCCGGCGGGCATGTACCTGCGGTCGGACTGCAAGTGGCACCTCGATCCGGAGAACGTCGATACCGTCCACGCCTTTCTGCAGTGCCAGAATCTGAGTCCGGCGGCCGTCGAGCCGCTCTCTCGTGATTTCTATCTGAAGTACACACGCTGGTTCCAGCAGCGCAAGCAGATCGACCCCTGGCCCGTGGTGATTGAACGGCTCGATGTGAAAGACGATGGGATGTTTCGAGCATCGATCGATGGCGGTGGATCGATCGCGGCGAAGCAGGTCGTGCTGGCCCTCGGGTTTGCGCATTTCTCGCACGTGCCTGGCGAACTGCCCGGGTTCCCGTCACATCGCGCGCAGCACACATGTGATTATGTGGACTTCAGCCGCGCGGAAGGGAAGCGATTCCTGATAGTTGGCGGTCGTCAGAGCGCCTTCGAGTGGGCCGCCCTGCTGCGCGAGGCTGGCGCAAGCGCGGTCCACGTGTCGCACCGTCACGATTCACCGGCGTTCGCGCCGTCCGACTGGTCCTGGGTCGGCTCCCTGGTCGACGGCCTGGTGGACAATCCAGCCTGGTATCGGAATCTCACGCAGGCGGAGAAGGACGACCTCTCACGGCGGTTCTGGGTCGAGGGACGTCTGAAGCTGGAGCCCTGGCTGGCCCCGCGCGTTGAGCGCGATCCGATCCGACTGTGGCCCAACACGCGGCTCGTCGAATGCCGCGAGGCCGCCGGCGGTACGGTCCGGGTGACGCTGAACGGGCCCGGCCGCTCTCAGGCTCTCGACGTCGATCGGATTGTCCTGGCGACCGGCTACAAGCCGGACATTACGCGCGTGCCGCTGCTCACGAGCGGCAACCTGCTGCCGCGGCTGCGCACGGTCAAAGACCTGCCAGTACTGGACGAGCACTTCCAGACGAGCATCCCCGGTCTGTTCATGACCAGCATGGCCGCGACCGCGGCCTTCGGTCCGTTCTTCGCCTTCACGGTCTCGGTGCGCGCGTCGGCGAAGCTGATCGGCCAGGCGCTGGCAGCCGTCTGACCTGTTCCGTTCGAGCCGCCCAGCGTCGGATCGATCCGTCACTCGACCAGGCCGCCTCGCGGATCGCTCGTTCGAGCAGATCCCCGAGGCCGACCTCTGCGGCCGTTGTCGAGAGATACTCCCGGTCCAGCCTTGCCCCCTGCACGAGCACGATCGAGAGGGCGTCCCGCCACTGACGGTCGGAGACTTCGCCCCCACTGCGATACCAGCGCAGCTTCTGGAGCAGGATGTCCTCCGCGGAATGCACGTAGAGGAAGCGGTCGGGATCGGCTGAGATCAGGACGCGCTGGCGCCGCTCGAGTTGACGCTCGTCGAGCAGCGAGCCGGCCACATACAGGTCGACTTTCATGCCGGACGGGCGGTGTACGAGGTTGGTGTTCGAACGGTCCCGGATCGCGCGCCGCAGTGAATCAGCGTCCGCGTAGAAGTCCGGACCAAGCAGACCGATAAACGGTTCGACCTGCTCGGCTCTGACGTCGACGACGATTTCGGCATCGACGGACGCGCGCGGTTCGCCGCTGATGGAACTGGCGATCGAGCCGCCGATCGTGTAACGAACGCCGCAGAATTCGAGGGCGTCCGTAGAGTGCCACGGCAATCGGATCGTTCACAGCGGGGTGGCTCCGGGGTGACGCGGCGGCATCCGCATAGGCCCGCTCCGCCAGCGGCGTTCCCAACAGGACAGCCGCCAGCCCCACCGCCGCCTCGTCTTCAGACGCCTCAGGGTGCCGCGTTCGAATGCCCGCGAGCGCCAGCGACCGGACAGCACGCGAGGTGCCGCTGATCAGGCGCGTCAGCTCGACAGTCGACAACGAGCGCCAGATCCGGACGTGGATTTCTTCAATCTCGCGCGAAGTATCCCGCGCGAGCACGCCGGTCTCGGCGGGAGAGGACATGCGTGATTATAGTGGGCGGAACTCGGATTCCGTGTAAGCTATTGGCCCGCCAACCACCGCTTTGTGCTCGACGCGGTGAGCCCGATTCCTGACTGTGGAGCTGACCATGATCTTCCGCGCCCCAGTACCCCCACTGACCATTCCCGAGGTGGCATTGACCCCGTTCCTCCTCGAGCGCGCCGCGGATCGCGGCGAGAAGCCGGCGTTCATCGACGGCCCTTCGGGGAGGATATTGACGTATCGCGGGCTGGGGGAGGCCGTCCGCAGATCCGCGGCCGGCCTCGCGGCGCGGGGGTTTCGCAAGAGCGACGTCTTCGCGATCTACAGCCCCAACCTCCCGGAGTACGCCGTCGCCTTCCACGCGGTCTCCCTGCTCGGCGGCGTCAACACCACGGTCAGCCCGCTCTATACGGTCGCGGAGCTGCGGACCCAGCTCGAGGACGCCGGTGCGCGTTACCTCGTCACGGTTCCGCCCTGCGTCGGCAAGGCGGCCGAGGCCGCACGCGGGACCGGCGTCCGCGAGCTGTTCGTGTTCGGCGAGGCCGAAGGGGCCGTACCGTTCGCGTCGCTCGCTGCCGGCGACGGCGCGCCAC
>DATIEW010000054.1:0-8145 GCA_035455585.1 Vicinamibacterales bacterium
GCGTGTGCCGCCATCGTTCCTGCGCTCCTCGTCAGGCCAATCGGTTGAGTGACCAACGACCGGGGCCGTAGAACGGTCAGGTCCTCCGCAGCAGCCAGAAGAGGAGCGTGACCAGGACGATGGGAACGGCGGCGAGCAGAAAACCGGCGATGGCGAACACTAGGCCCATTGCGCGCGCCGGCCGGCCGGATCGAACCGGTGTGTCGCGGATGACGCGGGCGCCCTCGTGCGGAAACCGCCCCGCCCGAAGCGTCAGGACGCCGTGCCGCAGGAGCACGGCCCCCGAGACGACGCCGACGAGCACAACCGCCAGCAGAGCAGGCATCACGCGGCTGCGGAACAGCGCGAGCGATGCTTCCCGGTCCGTCCTCGCCAGCATCGTCAGGTCGTCGATATAGGACGAGAGCCACACCACCGCCGCGGTGCCGGCAATCGCCGCGCCCAACCAGATCACCAGCGCCAGACGACGCGCCTTCGGATCAGCCGGGAGGATCACGGACATTGTCGAATGCTGAATGCTATCCGAATGCGGAATGCTGCCGAATGCTGATCGCCGACTGCCGACTGACTGACGACTGACTGACGACTGACTGCCGACTGTGACTGCCGACTGCCGACCGCCGACTGTCGACTTGTCAGTATCGATAGAATCCCTGCCCGACCTTTCTCCCCATGTGCCCTGCGGCGACCATCCGGCGCAGCAGCGGACAGGGGCGGTACTTCGAGTCGCCCAGGCCGTCGTGCAGCACGTCCATGATCGCCAGGCAGACGTCGAGGCCGATGAAGTCGGCCAGCGTCAGCGGCCCCATCGGGTGGTTCATGCCGAGCTTCATGACCGTGTCGATCGCCTCGGCCGTGCCGACGCCTTCCATCAGCGCGTAGATGGCCTCGTTGATCATCGGCATGAGGACGCGGTTGGCGATGAACCCCGGGTAGTCCGCCGCCTCGACCGCTGTCTTGTTGAGGCGGATGCAGAGCTCCGTCGCCGTCATCATCGACTGCGGTGAGGTCGCCTGCCCCCTGATCAGCTCCACGAGCGGCATCAGCGGGACCGGGTTCATGAAGTGCATGCCGAGCACACGGTCCGGCCGGGTGGTGGCGGCGCCGAGCGCCGTGATCGAGATGGAGGAGGTGTTGGACGCGAGCACGACGTCGGGGCGTGTCAGCTGGTCGCACCGGACGAACAGCTCGCGCTTGGCCTGCGCGTCCTCGTAGATGGCCTCCACGACGTAGTCGACGTCCGCCAGCGTGTCGACGCTGGTGCCCATCGCGAGATGCTGGAGCGTGTCGTTGCGGTCGGCTGCCGTCAGGCGGCCCTTGTCCAGCAGCTTCTCCAGGCTCTTCTCGATCGTCGTGCGTGCTCTGTCGAGCGCGCCTGGCGCCGTATCCACCAGCCGCACGTCGAAGCCCGCCTGCGCGAACACCTGCGCGATGCCGCTGCCCATCGTCCCCGCGCCGACCACGCCGATCCGCTTGATGTTGAGCATAGTGGAGCGCACGTCCTACATGCTCGGTCCGAGCAGGACGGCGTTGAGGAGCAGCCGGTGCGCGGCGTGCAGGAACGTGCGAAACGTCGGATCGTCGGCGAAGAGCGTGACGTGGCCGCGGCCCGTTGGTTCGTCCCACGCGTAGGGAGCCGACGCGAGATGCGGAAGCGCCTCGTCGAAGGCGAACCCCGCGACGAGCGGGCGTTCTTTGTGCAGGGTGGCGACCCTCGCGCCGCGGCGTGACGGCGTGAAGACGATGTTCGATCGGAAGAGCGCGACGATGGACCCCTCGATGCCGGTGCCGAGATAGTGGTCGGCGTCCACCGCGACGTCGACGAACGCGCCCGGCACCGTGTCGATGCGCCGCGGCACCTTGCGTGGCTCGCCCTGCGGCTTGCCGCTATCCTGGTCGGAGGTCTGCGGCTCGGCGAACTTGTCCCGGGCGGTCGTCAGGTTCACGCGTTCGCTGCTGGCCCACGCGGCGGCTCCCTTGATCGCGACCAGCGTGCCGCCGTTCTCGACCCAGGCGCGCAGGCGCCTGACGCCCTCCTCGCCGAACACCCGTGCGTAGCCGCCGGCCTGTCCGTCGGGCAGGACGATGACGTTGTAATCCGTCAGGTCGGACGACAAAAGGTCCTGCGCCTTGATCGCCGTGAACGGCACGCCGTACTGTTCCTCCAGCAGGAACCAGATGGCGCCGTAGGCGGTCGACGACGCCGGCGGCTCGCTGACCACGACCGCCTTGGGCACCTTCAGATCGACGACCGTGCGGTCGCCGAGATCGCGCCCCGCCTCCACCATGGCCCGGTCGGCGGCCGCGACGTCGACTTCGAAGGTCTTCGCAAGTTCGGCGATGCGGCCGTGGAGGGTGTCCGGATTCGTCAGGGTGCGCACGACCACCGTTCCGCCCGGAAATGCGCGTCCGTTCAACGTGAATGGCTCGCGTGCCAGCGCCACCTGGAACTTCTCCTTCCACAGCGCAGAGACGAGCCGTGTCGCGCCGCGGCTGTTCCACGGGAACAGGTACGCGAACTTCGCGCGCGGCGGCGCGCCGGGCGCCGTGGCCGGCCGCGCGGTGACGCGCTCGAGGCTGGCGACCGGGACCGTGTCGGTCGTCCAGTAGGCTTCGATGCCGTAGGCGAGCGGCAGCGACCAGGCGTTGATGTCGTAGAACCCGTAAGGCTTCCTGGGCGCGCCCTCGCCGACCGAGTCGTTGTAGGTCTTCGCCGCCCGCACCTCCTTCAGGAACGCCTCCTCGAGCGGCGTCTCGCGGTCGAGGATGGTGCGCAGCAGGCGTTTCTGCGGTTGACCCGCCGGGACGACATACACGCCGGGGTCGAATCCGCGCTTCGCGCCCTGATCCGTCCGCAGGTCGTGGGCCGACGGGGAGGTGAACGCTGCCGTCGAGCGATAGACCTCGATCCCGTGCTGCAGGAGCAGGCCGACGACGTCGGCCGCGCGTGTCGCATCCCTGCCGGGCACGAGCACGAACTGGCCGACCTTCTCCCTGGCGGCTTCTGCCATCCCCGACGCTCGGAAGTCGTAGAGCGCCATCAGGCGCTCCTCCCGGCGCTCCGCGGTCGTCACGAGCGTCGCCATGGCGCCCGTGAAATGGCGCAGCACGCCGTCGAAGAGCGTGGTGATGCGGCCGTCCGGCAGCCGGTAGGCAAGTCCCTTGCTGCCGCCGCCGTCGGTTTCGAACGTCATGCCGGTGGCGCCGTTGAGCGCGGGGTAGCTGTCCCAGTAGCCGGGATAGTGGAGGTCGTAGACCTGCCGCGTGAAGTACGTCCAGGCGTTCCGGTCGAACGCCGCCGCGATGTTCCGGCCGTACGCTTCTACCCAGGTTCGCGCCTCCGGATTCAGCTGGGCGTTGACGGGGAGCGCCCAGGGCGGGAAGAAGAAGCGATCCGGGTTGCCGTGGTGATCGATGAAGACCACCGGGTTCCAGCGATGCAGCTCGCGGACGGCGACGCGGGTCTCTTGCTGGCTGAGGAACACGGCGTCCCGATTGAGGTCGATCTGGAAGTGGTTGTTGTTGGTGTCCATCCGCCAGTCGCCGCGGTGCTCCTGCGCGGCGGGATCCGGATTTCCCATCGCCGACGCGCGCATCCACGCGACGTGCCGCGAATGGCTCTCCGGATTGTGGGACGGATAGACGATCGTCACGACGTTCTCGAGGATCCGCCGGCTCGTCTCGTCGGCGCCTGCGGCGAGGTGATAGGCAAGCTGGATGGCGGTCTCGAACGCGGCCGACTCGTTGCCGTCGTTCGCGAAGTTCATCCAGGCGATCGCCGGCGTCGCTTTGGCGATCGCGCGCGCGTCGGCCGGCGTCGTGTTCCTCGGATCGCGCAGCCGCACGATGGCGGTGCGGATGTCTTCGAGCCGGGCGATGTTCTCCGGCGCGCTGACGGCGACCAGCAGCAGCTCACGCTTCTCGATGGAGCGTCCGACGCTGAACACCTTCACGCGGTTCGAGGCGGCCTCGAGCCGCCGCATGTAGGCGGTCATGTCGGCGTGCTCGGTCCAGTAGTCGCCGATCTCGTATCCGAGCGCCGATGCGGGCGTGGGGATCTTCGGGTCGTAGGTCGTCCCGGGCCACCACTCGCGCGGCTGCTGCCCATGCGTGACGGCAGTCAGCAGCGCGACCAGCAGGATGGGTACGGCTGGCAGCTTCATGATCGCGGGATTATAAGCGGAAGTTGCGTTCAGTCCCGTTCGACCGCCAGGGCTACGCCGTTGCCGCCTCCGAGGCAGAGCGCCGCGATGCCGCGGCGGGCCCCGCGCCGCTTCATCGCATACAGCAGCGTCGTGAGCACACGGGCGCCGCTCGAGCCGATGGCGTGGCCGAGCGCGACAGCGCCGCCGTGAACGTTCACGCGCTCCGGGTCGATCCCCAGCTCCCTCGTCACGGCGACCGCCTGCACCGAGAACGCCTCGTTGATCTCGAACAGATCGACTTCGTCGAGCTTCCAGCCGACCTTGTCCGCGACCTTGCGAACGGCCTCGACCGGCGTCATCATGACGAGCTTCGGCGCCAGGCCGCTCGTCGCCTGACCGGCGATCCGCGCGAGCGCAGGCCGGCCGAGCTCGCGCGCGCGCTCCTGCGACATCACGACGACAGCCGCCGCGCCGTCGTTTACGCCCGGCGCGTTGCCGGCCGTCACCGTGCCGTCCTTCTTGAACGCCGGCCTCAAGGCGCCGAGCGCCTCGGCCGTCGTGTCCTCGCGGATCGACTCGTCGCGATCGACGACGATCGGGTTGCCCTTCTTCTGCGGGACGCTCACCGGGAGCAGCTCATCCGTGAACCACCCCTCGCGCGTGGCTGCCGCGGCCTTTCTGTGGCTTGCCGCGGCGTAGCGATCCTGTTCGGCACGGCACACGGAGTACCGTTCCGCGACGACCTCTCCCGACATGCCCATATGGCAGTTTTCGAACGAACACCACAGGCCGTCGGCGATCATCGAGTCGACCACCTCGCCGTTGCCCATCCGAAGCCCCTCACGAACCCGGGGCAGCAGGTAGGGCGCGTTGCTCATCGATTCCATGCCGCCGGCAACAGCCGTGTCGATGTCGCCGGTCGCTATCCCCTGCGCCGCCAGCATGACGGCCTTGAGGCCGGAGCCGCAGACCTTGTTGATCGTCATCGCAGCGACCCGGTCGTCGAGGCCGCCGTTGAGCGCCGCCTGCCGCGCCGGGTTCTGGCCGTTGCCCGCCTGGATGACGTTGCCCATGATGCACTCCTCGACGTCCGTCGGGTCTATCCCGGCCCGCCTGACGGCCTCGGCGACGACCAGGGCCCCGAGCTGGGGGGCGGTGAAGCTCTTGAGCCCGCCGAGGAACCTGCCCGTCGGCGTGCGGACGGCAGAGACGATGACGGATTGGCGGATAGTCATGGGATACAGGCCGATCGTGTATCGATTCGTGTCACGGCATCGGCTCCCAGCAGACGCTGGAGGCGCGGGAGGATCAGATTGGGAGCCCGCCGGACTTCGTCGAGCCAGCGGGGGTCAGCCGCCCTCACGGTGAGTACGCCCGCGTCCAGCTCGACCGTCGTCATGCGCGCCAGCCTGGGTCCTACGGCAAGCTGCCATGCGAAGGCGGTGCGCGCCTTCGACGCCGGCTGCCGCCGCAGGATCTCCCCCAGCACGCCGGTCGAGAAGTCCTGAATCGGAACCATCCTCACAGTTCGCGGTTCGCGGTTCGAGGGTGCATTTCCCGTATCACGAATCGCGAACCGCGAACCGCGAAAGGATACTATCACCCGATGCGGCTGCTTCTGGCTTCGGCGTCTCCACGCCGCGCCGATCTGCTGAGGTCGGCCGGCTTCGACTTCGAAATTTCCCCAGCCGATGTCGACGAATCCCCACATACGGGGGAGGAGCCGCGACCGTACGCGCTCCGGGTTGCGACCGAGAAGGCCGACGTGGCGGCGAGCGGCTGCCGGGATTCCGGCAGAGCCGTCCTGGCGGCCGACACGGTGGTCGTCGCGCGAGGGCAACTGCTTGGAAAACCGCGAGATGCGTCTGACGCCCGGAGGATGCTGAGATCGCTGGCGGGGGCGGTCCACGAGGTGCATACCGCCGTGGTCCTGGGGACCCGCGCACGGCGGGTTTCGGACATCGTCACGACCCGGGTACATCTTTTGCCCCTGAGCGAGAGGGAGATTGACTGGTACATCCAGACGGGAGAGCCCGACGGGAAAGCCGGCGCGTACGCCATCCAGGGCTGCGGATCGCGGTTCATCGACTGGATTGAAGGATCGTGGTCGAACGTCGTGGGATTGCCGGTGGCGGCCGTGTACCGGCTCCTGAAGGAGATGGACGAACTCGATTGACCGTGCCGGAAACCGAAGATATTCTGAGGCGATCCTTGTCCCGGTAAACTTTATGACATCCAAATCCATCAAGATTGCGGCAACCGCCACCGTGCTCGTCGCGGCCTTCATGGGCCTGATGTACACGACCCTCAGCGAGGGGACGGAGTACTACAAGCACGTCGACGAGGTGATGGTCGAGCCTGAGGCCTGGCACGGCAAGCGGCTGCAGCTGCACGGTTACGTCGTCGAGAACTCGGTGGGCAGGAAGCCTGACTCGCTCGAGTACCGATTCGACATCAAGAACAATGGCCACGTCGTGAGGGCCTACTACACCGGGGTAGTCCCGGACACGTTCAAAGGCGGCGCAGAAGTCGTGGTCAAGGGCCGTCTCGGTCCTGACGGCTTCGTGGTGGACCCCAACGGCGTGATGGCCAAGTGCCCGTCGAAGTACGAGGCGGGCCGCACGCCGGGGGCGCCGGGCAGCTAGCCAGGCTGCTGAAGAGCGCGCACCTGAAGGGACAAGGCAGGAATACCGCATGGCGGCACTTGGCACGTTCATTCTCCTCCTGAGCTTCGTCACCGCCGCCTACGCCGTGGCGGCGTCGGTTGCCGGCGCTCGCCGCCGCTCGCGCAGGCTCGTCGAGAGCGGCATCGGCGCCTTCTACTTCCTCGCGGCGCTGATGACGATTGCGTCGACGGTCATCGTGCATGCCTTCGTGACCAACAACTACGCGATCAAGTACGTGCAGCGATACTCCGACGCGGCGCAGCCGCTCGCGTACAAGATCGCGTCGTACTGGGGCGGGCTCGACGGCTCGATCATGTTCTGGGTCTTCCTGCTCGGAGTGTTCGGCGCGCTGGCGGTCCACCTGAACCGCGAGCGGCAGCGCGAGCTCATCCCGTACGTCGTCGCGGTCATCGCCGCCACGGAGATGTTCTTCATCTTCCTGATGATCGTGCACAACAACCCGTTCTCGACGTACCTCACGCCGCCGCCTGCGGAGGGGCGCGGGTTGAACCCGCTGCTGCAGAACTTCTACATGGCGATTCACCCGCCGTCGCTGTACATCGGGTTCGTGGCGATGACGATTCCGTTCGCGTTCGGCATCGCGGCGCTCGTCACGGGTCACCTCGACGATTCCTGGCTCCGCGCGGTGCGCCGCTGGACGATGATCGGCTGGCTGTTCCTGACCTTCGGCCTGACGCTCGGCATGATCTGGGCCTACGAGGAGCTGGGCTGGGGGGGCTACTGGGGCTGGGATCCCGTCGAGAACGCGGGCCTGCTGCCGTGGTTCACGGCGACGGCGTTTCTCCACTCCGTGATGGTGCAGGA
Source organism: Vicinamibacterales bacterium (assembly GCA_035455585.1). GTDB lineage: Bacteria > Acidobacteriota > Vicinamibacteria > Vicinamibacterales > 2-12-FULL-66-21 > DATIEW01. The sequence goes on from DATIEW010000054.1 coordinate 7,637, forward strand.
ACGGCGCGGGATGCTTCGCGTGTGGAACGTCACGCTGGTGATCACCACGTTCTTCCTGACGATCTTCGGCACGTTCATGACCCGGTCCGGGATCGTGCAGTCGGTCCACGCCTTCGGCGAGGATCGCGAGCTGGCGCTGCTCTTCACGATCTTCATGGTCGTCATCTTGACGTTCAGCTTCGGCCTGGTCATCTACCGGCTGCCGCTGCTGCGGGCGCGCCACGAGTTGGACTCGTGGGTTTCCCGCGAAGCCGCCTTCCTCGCCAACAACTGGATCCTCCTCTTTTCCGCCTTCTTCGTCCTGTTCGCCACGATGTTCCCCACGTTGAGCGAAGCGCTCCGGGGCGAACGGCTGACCGTGGGGCCGCCGTTCTTCAACAAGTGGATGCTGCCTATCGGCCTGGTGCTGCTGCTGCTGACGGGCATCGGCCCGCTGCTCGCCTGGCGCAGGTCGACGGCGGCCAACCTGGGGCGCCAGTTCCTCTGGCCGGCCCTGTTCGGGCTCGCCA
>DATIEW010000055.1:0-19526 GCA_035455585.1 Vicinamibacterales bacterium
GAGAGGATCCATGCGCAGGCGATCCGCCAGTTCGTCCACGACGATCTCGGTGACGAAGCACGACTGCGGGTGGCCTGGCGCCCGCATGGCCCGCTGCGGCCCGGCGTTGATGTAGACGTCGCGATGGCGCTGCCGCCGGACCGGGAACACATAGACCTGATACGGCATCGGAAACCGTGCGCCCTGTCCAGCGCCGCCGGTGCCCCACGTCTCCGAGTCGATGGCGGTGAGCTTGCCGTTGGCGTCGACGCCCGCGCGCACTTTCGCGTAAGCGGACGGACGATTGCCGGTCACCAGGTGCTCTTCCTTGCGATCGAGCATCAGCTTCACCGGCCGGTTCGCCATCTTCGCGAGCCGCGCGCAGATCACGACCTGCACGTCGCCGCCCAGCTTGCTGCCGAAGCCGCCGCCCATGTAGTCGGTGATCACCCGGACGTTGGCCTGCGGGATGTTGAGCGCCCGCGCCGTGCCGTCGCGCGTGCCGTGCACGGCCTGCGTCGAGACCCAGGCCGTCAGGTTCTCGCCGTTCCACTCGCAGATGCCGCCGTGCGTCTCGAGGCTCGTGTGCGTCTGCACCTGGGTCGTGTAGAACCCTTCGACGACGTGAGTGGACGCTTGAAGCGCGGCTTCGACGTCTCCGCCGTCCTGATTCAGCGAGGGTTCGGTAACGTTGCCTTTCTCGAACACCACAGGTGCTTCGGGCCGCATCGCCTGCTCGACCGTGGCCAAGTGCGGCAGAACCTCGTAGTCCACCTTGATCAGGCGGATCGCATCGCCGGCGATCTCTTCCGTGTCCGCGGCCACCGCGGCCACCTCTTCGCCCTGATACCGTACCCTGGCGGTGTCGGGATTCGCCGGGTCTTTCAACACGAGGACGGCCCGCACGCCGGGCAGCTTCTCGGCGGCCGAGACATCGATCGAGCGGACCCGTGCGTGGGGGTGAGGCGAGTCGAGGAGGCGCCCGTACAGCATCCCGGGGCGGATGATGTCGTACGTGTACTTCGCGGCGCCCTGCGCCTTGCCCGGACCGTCGAGCCGCCTGATGGGCCTTCCAAGGTGCACGCGCTCTGGCGGCGGCGGCCAGCGCGCCGTGGGCTGCGCGGGTGCGGCGGCAGCCGGCTGCTGTTGCTGATCAGCCACGTCTCACCCCCGTACGTGATTTCGGATCGAGTGCCGCTTCGAGCACGCGCACGTAGGTCCCGCACCGGCAGATGTTGCCGTCGAGCGCCTTGCGCGCCTGCTCGGGCGTCGGATTCGGGTTCCGCTCCAGAAGCGCGGCGGCCGCGACGACGAAGCCCGGCGTGCAGAAGCCGCACATCAGACCGTCGTGATCGCAGAACGCTTGCTGCAGCGGGTGCAGCACCGTGCCCTGCGTGAGGCTCTCCACCGTGCGAATCTGCCTGCCCTGCACTTCGATGGCCAGCGTCGAGCAGGAGTAGACGGTCTTTCCGTCCACCAGCATCGTGCACGCGCCGCAGGCGCCGCGGTCGCACACCCGCTTGACGCCCGTGATGTCGAGCCGGGTCCGCAGCGCGTCGAGCAGCGTCACCCGCGGCTCGATCTCGAGCTTGTGCAGCCGACCGTTGATGTTGAGCTGGACCGGCACGGGCCCCGGGCCGACGGCTCGGACCGCCTGCCCTCTGGCTGTCGTCGCGGGGCCGAGCACCCCGGCCGCCACGCCGCCCGCCCCGACCGTTTTGAGGAATGTCCGCCGGCTGAATCCCGGTTCGTTTTTCTTCTTCGAAGGCATCGGAGGCGCCTCTCGGAAACTGGAGAGGGGTAGATTACAACAAAATGGTTCAGCACGGAGATTCAATCACCGGGGGTTCGATAACAACGCCTCCGGCGCCCAGCATTCAGGATTCAGCTTTCCAATTACACCCGTGGAAGCGTCTGTCGGTGACTGAAGAAGCTCGACCATGGGGCTTTCGTGGCGATCCGGCGCTCCGCGGTGCGGATGTTGAAGATCGCCGGGTTCAGCCGGGGGCTGACCTCGTCCCAGTGGAGCGGCATGGAGACCGGGGCGTGCGGGTGCCAGCGCACCGAGAACGGCGGCGCAATGGTCTGGCCCGAGGCGTTCCGCGCCACGTCGAGATACACCGGCGCGCGGCGCTTCGCTTTTCGCAGCTCCGTCGTCACCAGCCTCGGCTGCTGCGCCGCCAGCTCGCGCGCGATGGCCGACGCATAGGCGCGCACGCGATCCTGCGCGGCGCCGCGTCTGAGCGGCACGAACACGTGCAGCCCCCGCCCGCCCGAGGTCTTCACGAACGACTCGAGCCCGTGGTCCTCCAGCCGTTCGCGCAGCAGCAGTGCGGCGCGGGCGGCGGACGCGAACGCGTCGGCCGGGTCCAGATCGAACGCCAGCCAGTCGGGCTGGTCGAGCTGATCGATCCGGCTGTTCATGACGTGCATCGCGATGCAGCCCAGGTTCACCAGGATCAGAAGGGTCTTGCGCGGGCCGGCGACGATGTAGTCGATGTCCCGGCCGGCCGTCGGCGCGGGAATGCGCGTCGTGGCAACGCTGGCGGGGAGGCTGCCCGGCGCCTGCTTCTGATAGAAGCACTCGCCTCGCGGCCCATCCGGGCATCGCTCCAACATGACGGCGCGCTGCTTCATCCACGGCAGGATGTGGGAAGCGATGCGGGCGTAGAAGCGTGCCAGGTCCAGCTTCGTTACACCCTCGTCCGTCCAGAGGACCTTTGACGGGTTCGTAATCGTCGCGCCGCCGAGTCGAACCGCCGACGTGCGGCCACCAGCCAAGGCGGCCCTCTCAGACTCTCCCGGCGCGGAACCGGGTCCTGTCCGCTGTTTCCGCTGCAGCCGATCGCGCTCCCAGGCGGGCATCCCACGCCGGGCGTCTCATTGTGTCACCCTTCGTCGGAGGAAATACAGTATCCTCTGGCGATTGCTCGCCGTGCGCCTCGCAACGAGAATCCTGGACTCGCTCGAGGTAAGTCGCATAGTGGCTGAGCGCGCCGTCAGGCGCGCACGCCGGAGCGGAGCGGGGTGACGGGGCCCCGCGAGCGACGGCGATGGGGGTCCGGCGAGGCGAAGCCCCCCGGTCTAGTGAGGAGGCACGATGCTGACACGACGCGCGTTCCTGCAGACCACCGGACTCGCCGGAGCGGGCGTGGCCGCGTTCACCAACACCGGGCTGGCGCGCCTCCAGGCTGCGGCGCGTGCCGTCGACGGCGTGGCGCCGGCTGACGTCGCCGCCGACGAGAACTACTGGCGCGAGATCCAGCAGGCCTTCACGCTCGACCGCACGATCGTCAACCTCAACAACGGCGGCTGCTGCCCCAGCCCCAGGGTCGTGCACGAAGCCCTGAAGCGGTACCTCGATATCTCGAACCAGGCGCCGGTCTACCACATGTGGCAGATCCTGGAGCCCAACATCGAGACGGTGCGGCGGAGGCTGTCGGCGGAGTTCGGCTGCGATCCCGAGGAGCTGGCGATCACGAGGAATGCCAGCGAAGCGCTGCAAATCGCGCAGCTCGGGCTCGATCTGAATGCCGGCGACGAGGTGGTCACGACGAACCAGGACTACGGCCGGATGCTCGACACGTGGGAGCAGCGCGTACGCCGCGACGGGATCAAGTTGACGAAGATCTCGTTTCCGGTGCCGCCGAAGTCGATGGATGATCTGGCCGATCGGCTGCTGCGTGCGATCACGCCCGCGACGAAGGTCCTCCACTTCTGCCACATCACCAACCTCACCGGACAGATCTTTCCGGTCAAGCGCATCGCGGACGAGGCGCGGCGACGCGGGATCGCAACGGTGGTCGATGGCGCGCATGCCTTCGCGCACTTCCCCTTCAAGGCGTCCGATCTCGGCTGCGACTACTACGGCACGAGCCTGCACAAGTGGCTGCTCGCGCCGATCGGCACGGGCTTCCTCTACGTCCGACGCGAGAACATCCCGGCGCTCTGGCCGTTGACGCCGGCAAACGCGAGAAAGACGAACGACATCAGGAAGTTCGAGGAGATCGGCACCCACCCGGCGGCCAACCACAACGCCATCGCGGAAGCCATGAGCTTCCACGAGGGGATTGGCATCGAGCGGAAGGCGGCGCGCCTGAGGTACCTGCGCGATCGCTGGGCGAAGCGCCTCGAGGGCAACTCGAAGGTCCGGATACACACCAACCTGGACCCGGCGCATTCCTGCGCCATAGGCACGGTCCAGATCGCGGGCGTGCCGAGCGGTAAGCTCGTGGCCCATCTGTGGGCGCGCTGGCGCATCATCGCGACGCCGATCGTTCACGCCGAATACGAAGGCGTGCGCATCACGCCCAACGTCTACACGACGATTGAGGAGATCGACACGTTCGCCGCGGCCATGGAGGAGACCGCCGCGAAGGGCCTGGAGTAGGCGGCCCGCGTCCCGGACCACAACCGCAGCCGCGAGCTGCGAGCTGCGAACTGCGAACTGCGAACTGCGAACTGCGAACTGCGAACTGCGAAAGGCTACTTGACGGGATTGCCGTCGGTATCGAACACTTCGAGCGTCCCCTTCTTCGCGAGAACGTCCTTGATCTTCTCGGCGTCGCCGACGGCGACGATGTGGAGCCGCTCCGGGTTCCAGTACTTCTTCGCAACCGCCTGGGCTTGGGCAGGGGTCACCTCACTGATGCGCGCGGGGTACGTCTCCCAGTAGTCCTTCGGGAGGCCGTAAACCCAGCTCTGCATGTAGTAGCCAAGCACCTGCTCCGGCGTTTCGAGCGAGAGCGCGAACCCGGCGACGATTGCCCGCTTGGCATCCATCAGCTCGTTGTCGGGCACCGGCATCTCGCACATGTCCTCGACGTCCTTCAGCAGATCGGTGAGCGCGGGATCGGTCACCGCCGTGCGAACGGCCGTGGAGGCCTGCCACGACCCGGTGTGATGCGTCGCCGAGAACCCGCTTCCGACCCCGTACGTGTATCCCTTCTCCTCGCGCAGATGGCGGAACAGGCGCCCCATCGTGCCGCCGAGCACGCGGTTGGCGACGGTGAGGGGAATGTAGTCCGGGTTCGAGCGCGTCATCGACTGCGTTCCGACGACGATGTTCGTCTGGACCGAGTTGGGGCGTGCGACCAGGTAGACCTTGGCAGGGCCCAGAGCGGGCGGCTCTTCGACGCCCGGTTTCGCCGTGCCAGCTTTCTTCCACGCTCCGAGCTTCGCCTCGACCTTCTTGCGGGCTTCCTCCAGCGTGATGTCCCCCGCGAACGCAATCACCGCATGGTCCGGCACGAAACGGGTGCGATGCAGCTCGATCATCGCGTCGCGCCTGATCGCGTCGAGCGTGACGGGCGTGGCCGAATTGCGGCCGGCAGGATGGCTGCCGTACACCACCTTCGAGAACATCTCGCTCGCGAGGAATCCGGGCTGGGTCCGCTGCTGGATCAGGCTGGCACGCGCGCGGGTCCTCAACCGGTTCCACTCGTCTTCGGGAAAGGCCGGGTTCAGCAGCACGTCGGCCGCGAGCTCGAACAGCCGATCGAAGTTCTCCGTCAGGGCGCCGCCCGAAACGGACGCCGTCTGCCCCGCGATGCTGCTCGACACGTTCAACCCCGCCGCCATCGTCTCCAGCTCCCGGGACATCTGGAGGGTCGTCCGCGTCTTCGTACCCTCGCGCATCATCTGGGCGGTGTAGCTGCTGATGCCGGTCAGTCCCGGATCGTCGTAGTAGCCGCCCGCACCGGGAATGACGATCTGAAAGGAGATCCGCGGCAGACCGTGGTCTTCCAGCACCATCAGATGGAGGCCGTTCGGAAGATCCGCTTCCTGTGGCTTCGGCAGCGTGACCTTCAGGATCTCGTTCGAGACGGGGGCCTTGCCCTTGACTACGAGCCCCGCGGCCGGCGGCGGCTCCTGCTGCCGGCCGGCGTGGATGGCGGCCGTCAGCACGACAGTCGCCCCGATCGCAGCCAGAGCGACGCTCAGGTTTCCGCGCGGCCGCATCACTGACCTCCTTTCGCCGCTGGCGCCCGGGGCACCGTGATCACCACCGTGCGGCCCGTCTTGACGAGGTACTGCCTGGCGACGCGCTGCACGTCGGAGGCGGTCACCTTCGCGATGGCGTCCGCCCTGGTGTTGATCTTGTTCGGGTTGTCGTCGAAGAGCGCGTACTGGCCGAGAAGCACCGCCCGGCTCAGCGAGCTTCCGAGACTGCTGACCAGGCTGCTCCGCGCCGCCGTCCGCGCCTTCTCCATCTCCCAGTCCTCGATCGGCTCCGCTTTCACCCGCTCGATTTCGGCTTCGATGGCCGCCTCGAGGTCCGCGATCGCCTTGCCTGGCGCCGCGGTCGCGGCGATGTTGAAAAGGCCGGGACCACGGGCGCCGTCGGGAAATGCGCTCACCCCGCCGCTCGCCAGCTCCTTCTGCCGCACGACAGCCTCGTAGAAGCGCGAACTGCGCCCGCCCGAGAGGACCGTCGACAGCACCCTCAGCGCGTCCTGTTCGGGCGACGAGGCCGGCGGGATCTTGTACGCCATGCTGAGCCTTGGCAGGCGCGCCAGCGAATCCTCTATGGTCGTGCGGCGCTCCTCCTTCTGTGGAGGCTCGGTCATGTCCAGCGGCGGCGCCGCCGGCTGCGACGGAATCGTCTCGAAGTACTTGCGGACCGACGCGAGCGTCGTTTTCGTGTCCACGTCGCCGACGATCGCCAGCACGGCGTTGTTCGGAGCGTAGTAGGTCTTGAAGAACGATGCGACGTCCTCTACCGTCGCCGCATCCAGATCCTCCATCGAACCGATCACAGAGTGCTTGTAGGCGAAGTTTTCGTAGGCGAGCGTCTCGAGCACCTCGAACGTGCGCCCGTAGGGCTGGTTGTCCACGCGCAGCCGCCGCTCCTCCTTGACGGCCTGGCGCTGGTTCTCCAGGTTACCGGCCGTGATGTCGAGCGACCGCATGCGGTCGGCCTCCAGGAAGAGCGCGAGATCCAGCTGGTTGGCCGGCAGGATCTCGTAGTAGAGCGTCCGATCCTTGTTGGTCGTGCCGTTCATCGATCCGCCGTTGGCGAAAATCAGGTGCGGGTGCTCGCCCGCCCCGACGTTCTCGGACCCCTTGAACATCATGTGCTCGAAGAGGTGCGCGAACCCCGTGCGCCCCTTTCGTTCGTCACGCGAGCCGACGTTGTAGGTCACGCTCACCGCAAAGACCGGAGCCGAGTGGTCCTCCGAGATAATCACCCGGAGGCCGTTCTTCAGCTTCGTGTCGGTGAATTCGATCTTGCGGACCGGCGCGGCCGCCAGGCCGAGCACGGCGGCGAGCGAAACGGCGATGAACGGTCGAACCGAGGCCGTCATGGCACCTCCCAGGCACTGTCGCTTCCGGCTTCAGCCGGCGGTCCCCTGCGCGGCTGACGGCTACCGTACACGAAAAAGGGCAGAAGGCAAATTGCCTTCTGCCCGGTTCCGCTTGTTCTCGATCGACCCGTCCCAGCTGTGCCCGGCCGCTGCAGCCGACCGGAGGCGGAACGCGAAGCACCCTGCGAAAGTGCTGACGTTGATCTTGGATCCCATGCCGGACCAGCCCGGCATGACCCCCAGCGATCCGCCCCCGGTCCACCGCAGCGGCCAGTCCGTGCTGCCCCGCGGCAAACCCCTTCGGGGAATCCACCTCCGCGGAGTCCCGGACGGGAGGCGGGACCCCGCGGGGTGGACAAGTGCTCGCCCGTCCTAGGTGAGCACCTTGATCACGACGCGCCTGTTCTGCGCGCGTCCCGTACGCGTGTTGTTCGGCGCGACCGGCTTCTCCTCGCCGTAGCTGATGATGTTGATCTTGTGGAGCGGTACCTGGTGGTTCTCGTAGATGTACCGCTTGACGTTCTCCGCCCGCTCCAGCCCGAGCCGGTAGTTGATCTCATTCGGACCCGTGCTGTCGGTGTGCCCCTCGATCTCGATGTAGGCGCCGTTGGGGTTGGACTTGAGCTGCTGCACGAGCTGATCGATCTCGCCCACGGCCTCCTCGGGCATGGCCGCCTGGCCGAACTTGAAGTTGCCCTTGTCCTCGCTCAGCACCACCTCGTACACGAGCCGCTTGACCGACTTCTCAATGGCATCGGCGCGGGTATTGACCGCGTCGGCTGCCGTGCGCGCGTCGTCGGCGCGCTGGCCGGCCGCCACGGCCCGCTGATCAGCCGCCGCCGCCTTCTGATCGGCCGCCTGAGCCTTCTGGTCGACTTCGCCAATCCGCTGCTCGTTGATCCGAGTGCGCTCCTGCGTCTCCTCGACCGTCTTCGTCAGCGTCTCGACCTTGTCGTTCACCTGGGCCACTTCCGTGCGCACGAACTTCTTCGTGGCGCACGCGGTCGAGCCGCCTAGCGCCACCGCGAGCACCGGTACGACGACAATGAACTTCCTCATGATGATGTCCTCCTAGTCTCCCGTCCGCCTGAGGGCGGACATCCTTCCGGCTCCATCCGGCCGGACTCTGCCCCGTTCACCGTTCCTGCACCGGCCGCGTGCGCCCACTGACGATGTACCCGCTCCGGGCCCTGACGACCAGATTCCGCTGGCGGGCCCTGATCTCGAGCGGCCGCCATCCCGACCCGGTGGACGACTCGAACGCCAGCAGATACTGGTGCCGCAGTTCGTCGACGAGCTGCCGCGCCGCGATGCTCGCGTGCGCCGGGGCCACCGCCGTGAACAGCTCCCCCCCGGTCCACCGCGCCAGATCCCGGAGCCGGCTGCTCGGCATCTCGGGCTGCCGGTCCTTCTCCACCCGGCTCGGATCGTCGATGACCGACATGACGGCAATCACGTACACCGGCACGTCGATGCTGCTCGCGATCCCGGACACCTCGGATGGTGTCAACCGGCTCTTCGTGTCGACGCCATCCGTCAGAACGACTACCGCTGCCCGTTGAGGCAGGCGGCCCTCGCTCGAGGCTTCATCGGCGACCACCTGCGCCGTTTCGGCTATGGCGTCGTAGAGCGACGTCTGGCCGAACGGCGGCTCCACGCGCTCGAGCGCGGCCTCCAGCCGCGCGAATTCCGACGTGAACGCGTGAACGTGGTCCAGCCGCGTGTCGAACGAGAACAGCGCCGCTTTGTCCCCCGGCTTGAGGGCGCTGAACAGGTGCCGTGCGGCCTGCCCAGCGTCCACTGCCTTCGACCCGACGCGCATGCTGCCGCTGATGTCGACCAGCACCGCGATCCTGACCGGGCCGTTCTCCTCCGTCTCGAACCCGACCAGCTCCTTCCGCTCGCCGGCCTCGACGACGATGAAGTCGTCGCGCGAGAGGTCGGAGACGAAGCGGCCCTTTCGGTCACGGACCACGGCGGCGATCGAAACCAGATCGACCGACGATCTGAACTTCGGCGCAGGCTCCGTCGTCTGAGCCGGCCTCTCCTGGCCATCAGCCGATCCGACCGGCAGCAGACACGCCGCTGCGGCCGCAAGGATCGACCGCCGGGCCGGCATGCCCCACCGCCATCCAAGGAGCCTGCCATTTGTGTAACTTTTTGTATTCACAGTTGTTATCGTCAAAGCGCACCTCGCCGGACTATTCCGCGGGTCGCCAGGGAGGTAAGATTTACGCGATCACCGGAATGTGGCGCTGTCATTTCTACAGTGAGGTAAGATCCCCGGGCATGCCGCCCCGAACGAGCACAGTCATTCAAGTGGCGGGCCGCATCGGCGGCTTCGTCTACGCGATCCGGAATATCGTGACGGAGGCGCGAAAGGTTGAGGCTGCCGGTAAAACTGTGCGGTACCTGAACATCGGCGATCCGATCACGTTCGGATTCAGGACACCGCCGCACATCGTCGAGGCCGTCGAGCGGGCTATCCGCGACGGTCACAACGGTTACGCGCCGTCGGTCGGCATCCTGTCCGCCCGAGAAGCGGTGGCGGCTGAATGCGAGCGTCGGGGCATGTCCGCGACGCCGGATCGCGTGGTGATTACGTCCGGCACGTCCGAGGGAATCGAGCTCGCGCTCACCGCCCTGGCCGAGGCGGGCGACGAGGTCCTCGTACCGGTCCCGACCTATCCACTGTACACCGCCGTCCTCGCGAAGATCGGTGCGCGCGCCGTCTTCTATAGGACGGACCCGTCACGCGGATGGCTCCCGGACGTCGAGCACGTGCGCAGCCTGATCCGCGCGAAGACGCGGGCGCTCGTGGTGATCGACCCGAACAACCCCACCGGGGCGACGTATTCCCCGGTCGTGCGCCAGGCGCTCGTCGAGCTGGCCGATCGCCACAACTTCCCGCTCCTGGCCGACGAGGTGTACGCCGACCTGGCCTTCGACGGCCCTGTGCCAGCCATCGCGGCATCCGGCCCCGACGCGCCCGTCATCTCGTTCTCGTCGCTCTCGAAAGCCTACCTCGCGCCGGGCTGGCGCGCGGGCTGGATGGCCGTCGGGCGGACCGACCGGCTCGACGAGGTGCTCGCCGCGGTGAGGAAGCTGGCCGACGGGCGGCTCTGCTCCCCGGGTCCCATGCAGCACGGCATCGTTGCGGCGCTCACGGGGGATCGCTCGCACCAGGAGTCGTTCCGCGCGGCGCTCCGCGATCGTGCCGAGCTGACGACGGCACGGCTCAACGCGATTGAAGGGATCTCGGCCGTCGCACCGTCGGCGGCCTTCTACTCGATGCCGCGCGTATCGCTTCCGCCCGGGGTGACCGACGAGGATTACGTCCTCGCGCTGCTGCGCGAGACCGGTGTGCTCTGCGTGTACGGGTCGGGCTTCGGCACGCGCCCCCAGGACGGGTTCTTCCGGGTCGTGTTCCTCGCCGAACCGCGCGAGCTGTCGGAGATCTACGACGCCATCGCGGTGTTCACAGGGAAGTTCCTGGGGCGCCGGTGAGTGGGAATTAGAACAGGAGATCAGGAGGTCAGGAGGACGGGAACAGGAGATCAGGAGGTCAGGAGGACGGGAACAGGAGGCCAGGAGGTCAGGAGGACGGGAACAGGAGGCCAGGAGGTCAGGAGATCAATAGGGCAAGGCACAGGAGATCAGGAGGTCAGGCGGTCAGGAGGTTGGCAGACGAGGCAAATGGGGAACAGGTCGATCGCCAGGAGTCTGAGCAAACGGGGAATCGGCACGCCAGGGCGAGGTGGCCCGCCGGAACAGTAGGGTGGCCGAGCTCGCCACGAATCATCGCAACGGCACCAAGCGGAAGACCGTCCTCACCGAGGACGGGCCGGCCGCGATTGAGGTCCCGCGCGATCGCGAGGGGACGTTCGAGCCGCAACTGATTGGCAAACACGAGGCCGCTTCACGGGCTTCGACGACAATGTCATCGCGCTGTATGCCCGCGGGCTGACGGTGCGCGAGATTCCTGTCCCGCTCACATGCTCGCGAAGCAGCCAATCACCGCGAACTTCTCACGACAACGCGGTGTCGCCCCTTCTGAGGCGTTTCCCTAACAGGATGCCGAAAAACGCATCCCGAATGGCAAATGGGCAATGGCACATGGGCCAAATGGGCCTGTTTTGCCATCGCCCATTGGCCATTGCCCATCAGGCCGGGCCTTTTCAGCGGCCTGCTAACACCCGGTGGGCATTTGATCTCCTGACCTCCTGTTCCTTTACCTCGTGACCTCGTGATCTCCTGATCTCCTGTTCTTACCTCCTGACCTCCTGACCTCCTGTGGAACAACCCGCCCCGATCCGGCGTCGGATGTACTTAAGCCCGATGGCGTCCACATACTCAGCGTCCGGCCGTGCCCGGGAGTGGTTCGACACCTACACGCGCGATCTGTCGCGCGAGGATCTGCAGCGCCTCTTCACGAACGATACGCGGGACGCCTACAACTTCTTCCGGCGCGGGCTGGACGAGGAACAGTTTGCGGCGCTCCCCTGGTGGCAGCGGATTCCGCTGAAGTTCCGGCAGGTCTTCGTCGCCTTCACGCTCAAGCTGCCGGCGGCGCGGCGCGCGCTGTACATCGGCGCGCTCGTCTTTGCGTTCGTCGGCATCATCCAGCTGTTCCGCGGGTTCGCGACCGTCAACGTCCCGCTCGGCATTCCGTTCTTCCAGATCGCGCTGCTGATGCCGGTGTGGGCCAGCGGGACGTTCGCGCTGCTCGTGAGCCTCCTGCTCGTCAACCTGCTCGTGCTGCTGGAAGTGGCCGACCGCCTGTCGCTCAAGGGCGAGCTCGAGGTCGCGCGCGAGATTCAGCTCGCGATGCTCCCGCGCGGAACGTACTGCGTCGGCGACATCGAAGTGTGCGGCATGACGCGCCCGGCCAACACGGTCGGCGGCGACTTCTATGACGTGCTGCCGCTTCCCGACGGCCGCGTCATCCTGACCGTCGGCGACGTCGCCGGCAAAGGCAGCCCTGCGGCGCTGCTGATGGCCCTTCTCCTGGCGGTCCTGCGAACGCTGGTCGACGAGCGGCTCGACGCCGCGGCGCTCGTCGGGCGGCTCAACGTGCAGATCTGCCGGCACAGTCCGGCGTCGCGGTTCATCACGCTGTTCTACGCGGTCTACGACCCGGCGACTGGCGCGCTCACCTACGTGAACGCGGGACAGAATCCGCCGCTCATCCGCCGCCGCGATGGCGCCTGCGAGCGGCTCCCTGGAACCGGCGTGGCCCTCGGGATGTTCGAGCAGTCGGAGTTCGGATCGGTCGAGACGCGCCTCGAGCCGGGCGATCTGCTCGTCCTCTACAGCGACGGCATCACGGAAGCCGAGGATCCCTCCGGACAGCCGCTCGAGGAAGCCGGCCTCGAGCGGGTGATCGAGCGCCACGCTGCCTCGGGAGCCGCGGATCTGGCAGCCAGGATACTGCTGGCCGTGGAGGCGCACGCCCGCCAATCGCGGTTCGCCGACGACCTCACCGTCCTCATCCTGAAACGATCGCAGACGGCCTGAGATCAACTTCCAATCTCCAACTCCCAACTCCCAAGTTTCCGGGTACCTTGGGAGTTGGGAATTGGCAGTGTGGGAGTTGACGCCCCTTGCTCCTTCAGCGCCTGCCCACCGGGTCTATATTTAGGCGTGAGGCGCGCCAAAGGCGTGCCCCGCCGGCCAGCCTCCGCCAAGGCTACGGCGGCCGCCGAAGGTTCAGCGAAGGCGGGAGCGGAGCGGGGCGATGGGTCCCCGCGAGCGACAGCGATCCGGAATCCCCGGCGCGTGTTGTGCGCGCTGGGGGTGGAGATGGGGGGTCCGGCGGGGCGAAGCCCCCCGGTCTAGGATAGAAGTGATGGAATTGCGGCTCCTGCCGCTCGTGGTGTTTCTCGTCGCGGCCCGGGCCGCAGCCGGTCCCGGTGGGCCGCAGGCGTCCCAGCCGGATGCGATCGAGCTCTTCGTCGCGGCGCTCGAGCGTGTGGCCGCAACCGGCGACCGCCAGCAGATCTTCAGCCTCGTCCATCCCGACGCGGAGATGGCGGGAATCTCGGAGTTCTACTCGTCGGTCACCCCCGCGCCCGAACGCCTCGTCATCAAGGAGCGCGACCGCACGCCGCTCGAGGAGGGAGGACTGCGCCTCCTGCTCGAGGTCTTCAGCGAGCGTGGCATCGAAGGGCGTCTTCTCACATGGCGCGCGGACGTCCTCGTCGTCGACGCCGACGCCGGGAAGGGGACCGCTCCGGCCTGGCGGCTGGCACGGATGGAGCGGCTGACGGTCGTATCGGGACTTTACAGTCTCGAGCTCGATACCACCCGTCAATTCGACGTGCGCAACCTCACCCTCACGGCTCCGGACCTGACAATCGAGATGGCATCGGGCAATGCGTTCGTCGCCGAAGCGAGCGACGGTCCGACGGCTGTCGTCCTCGTCGGCCGCGGCAGAATGCTCGTCGCGCCGTCCGACCAGGCCGAGCAGACGCAGCTGCGGATCTTCGGCGGATCGAATGCGCTCGACGCCGACTTCGATGCGGCGTTCATCCGCGTACGTCCCTCAGAGTTCCGGACGCGGTTCGGAGCCGAGTCGCTCGTGCCGCGGCAGGTCTCCTCGCGGGATGCCGGACGCGCCCGCGACATCTTCGACGAATTCATCGGCCGCACGCTGCACCTCGACCTGGGCGATCTGAGCCGCGACCGCTGGTCGCTCGTTCCCTCCGTGGGCGACCTCATCGCGGAAGTGCGGACCCGGCGGTACGGCAGCCTGACCTACACCCGCGTCTGGAACGAAGCCGAGGACATCTCGGTCTTCGATCGCGCCCGGCGGCGCAACATCACCGTCTACGCGTCGTCCGAGAAGCTCGCCGCGCGCGGCCGTTTCTACAGCGAGGACGACCTGGTCGACTACGACGTGCTTTCATACGACCTCGACGTCGCGTATTCGCCCGACCGCCTCTGGTTCAGCGGCGTCGCGCGCGTGAAGATCAGGGTGCGCGCCTCGTCGCTGACCACGATGACCATGCGCCTGGCCGAGGCGTTGACCGTCCGGGGCGTGCACTCGCCTGACTTCGGCCGCCTGCTGCATCTCAGGGTCGTGGGCCAGAACAGCCTCATCGTCAGCCTGCCCGCGACGCTGGTGCACGGCACCGAGCTGTGGTTGAGCATCATCTACAGCGGCCGCCTGGAGCCGCAGGGCCTCGATCGCGAAGCGATCTCGCTGGGGCAGGAGCCGGACCCGCTTCAGATCCCGCTCGAGCCGCGCTACATGTACAGCAACCGGTCGTACTGGTATCCGCAGGCAACCGTGAGCGACTATGCGACGGCCCGCATTCGCCTCGTCGTGCCGCCGGCCTACGACGTCGTCGCGACCGGCATGCCGACGGGGGATGCGGCGCCGGCGGCAGGCCCCGTGAGCCCAGGCGAACGGCCGTGGAAAGCGTTCGTGTTCGACGCCGAGCGTCCCGTCCGTTACCTTGCGTTCGTCGCGAGCCGCTTCTCGACGGTCCATACGAGCGAGCTTGCCGTGCCGTCGCTGCGCACGGGCACGCTGAACCTGGCGGAAACGATCGCGCGCGCGGGAGGTGACGCGGATGCTCCACGCGCCGAGGCGAACAGCAGCCTCTCGCTGATCGTACAGGCCAATCCCCGGCAGACGGGGCGAGCCCGCGCCGTGGCCGGCACGGCAGCCGAGATCCTGCGCTTCTACGCTTCTCTCATGGGCGAAGCGCCGTACCCCAGCTTCACGCTGGCCGTGGCCGAAAGCGACCTGCCCGGCGGCCACAGCCCCCCCTACTTCGCGCTGCTGAACGAGACCCGGCCGACCGCGGCGATCGTCTGGAGAAACGACCCCGTTGCCTTCGAGAACTACCCGACGTTCTTCCTGGCACACGAGCTGGCCCATCAGTGGTGGGGCCAGGCCGTCGGCTGGAAGAACTACCACGAGCAGTGGATCAGCGAAGGGTTCGCCCAGTACTTCGCCACGCTGTTCGCCGAGGAAGAGCGCGGCAGCGACACGCTGCAGGGGGTGCTGCGCCAGATGCGTCGCTGGGCTCTCGAAGAGTCGGATCAGGGACCTGTCTACCTCGGCTACCGGCTCGGCCACATCGAAAGCGAGAGCCGCGTGTTCCGCGCGCTGGTCTACAACAAGGCCGCCATGGTGCTCCACATGCTGCGGCGGCTCGTCGGCGACGAATCCTTCTTTGCGGGACTTCGCCGCTTCTACGCAGACTGGCGCTTCAAGAAGGCGGGCGCCGACGACTTCCGGCTGGCCATGGAAGCAGCGACCGGACGCGATCTGACGCGGTTCTTCGAAGGGTGGATCTACGGCTCGGCTGTCCCGCGCCTGAAGTTCACGCACGCCGTGAAGGACGACAACACGGTGCTGCTCCGACTCGAACACCTGGACGCGGTCGTCGACCTGCCCGTATCGGTCACGCTGACCTACACGGACGGTCAGAAAGAGGTCGTCGTGATCGGTGTCACCGAACGCGTCGTCGAACGCTCGATTCCCCTCAAGAGCAGGCTGAGGCGCGTCGAGGTGAACGACGACCATGCCGCCCTGGCCGAGTTCGAGAGGTAGCCTGGTAGTGAATGCTGAGAGCGTGTGAACACATCGCGTGCGGCGGCGAGCGAGCCACGCGAGCGGAGCAGGGCTACGGGCCCACGAGCGAGCGCGTAAGGGGGTCCGGGGACGAAGTCCGCCGGTGAGAGCTCAATGCTGAATGGTCAGGGAAGGTAGATTGCCGCAACGCGCATCTCGCCGCTTCGTTCGAACGGCTCGAATACCAGGATGAAGCGCGAGCCGGCGTACTCGTAGAACCGGGTCAGCCGTTCTCCCAGGCTCCCCCGATCGACCTCCTGCCGGCCGCTCTCCGCGGCCCTGCCGAGGCGCGTCGCCACGGCCGAAACGGTCTCACCCACCCGCACTTCCTTCCCGTCGATGAACGGCAGCACGGGCACCGAGACGGCGCGGGCGGGGACTGCCGCGGGAACGCTCGCCACGAGCGGACGGGCGACCGGAGCCGCCCCGGCCGGCCGTGATGGGCGCAGCTCACGCACCAGCATCGACCCGACAGCGACCGTTGCGAAGAGGAATGCCGCGGCAACCAGCCACTCGAACACCGGAGCGACCCGGGAGCGGACACGTAGCGCGTCCATATAGGCCCTCCTTGAGGTACGGTATGCCCTGGCGAGAGTCCCACTCTAGATCGATTCTCCCCAAAAGCCAAGAATCAAAATGGAGGCCCGCCCAGCAGGTATGATTGGTGGATATGGACACCGTCACGCTGACGATTGACGGACGGCAGGTGACCGTCGAGAAAGGGCGGACCGTTCTGCAGGCCGCTCTCCAGAGCGGCATCAGGATCCCCTACTACTGCTATCACCCGGGCCTCGGCATCGACGGGTCCTGCCGGGTCTGCATCGTCAAGATCGAGAAGATGCCGAAACTGCAGACCTCCTGCTCCACGACGGCGGCCGACGGGATGGTCGTCTTCACACAGACGCCGGAGGTCGTCGCGGCGCGCGCGAGCGTGTTCGAGTTCCTGCTCATCAACCACCCGCTCGACTGCCCCGTCTGCGACAAGGGGGGAGAGTGCCCCCTGCAGGACTTTTCGTACTCCTTCGGACCGAACGAGAGCCGCATGGAGTTCCCGCGGCGTGTGTTCGACGGCGAAGGGGTGCGCGCCGATGTCGACTTCGGCCCGACGCTGATGCTCAATCGCAACCGCTGCATCCTCTGCACGCGGTGCGTCCGGTTCATGCGAGAGATCGATTCCGACCCGCAGATCAGCATCATCGATCGCGGGTACGGCAGCGAGATCGCCACGTTCCAGGAGGAAGGGGTCCACTCCCTGCTGTCGGGCAACCTGATGGACGTCTGTCCCGTCGGCGCGATCACGACCCGGGACTACCGATTCAAGTCCCGGCCGTGGGACAACCCGGAGGCCGTCGACACGATCTGCACGCTCTGCGAGAGGGGGTGCAACACGACGGCGTGGATCAAGGCCAAGCAGGAGTGGGCGAAGGGCGCACAGCTCATCCGCATGACGCCCAGGTTCAATCCCGACGTCAACGACTACTGGATGTGCGACATCGGCCGCTTCGACTTCCGCTGGATCGAGGGCGACGAGCGCCTGCAGCGGCCGCTGGTGAGGAGCGCGTCGGGGACGCTCGAGCCGGCCGACTGGCAGACCGCGCTCGGGACGCTCGGCGCCCGCGTCGCCGCCGCGGGCGGCCCGGGCAGGCTGCGCCTGCTCCTCTCGGCCCACGCCTCGCTCGAAGAGCTGTTCGTCATCGGCCGGCTGGGCAGCGCGTTCGGCCTGCCGGAAAGCGGCGTCGCTGTGAGCTGGCGCAGGCGCGAGAAGCCACAGCCCCCGGGCGCGAAATTCAAGGTCCCGCCGGTCGATGCTCCCAACGTCAACGGGGCGCGCGATCTCGGCTTCCCGGTGAAGTCCTCCGAGGCGGGCGAGGCCGACCTCGACGAGTTCCGTCACGAGGTCGAGGCCGGCCGTGTGGCTGCGCTCTACGTGTTCGATCCCGGGCCGGAAGGCTCGATCGGCAACACCTCCTGGATCGTCGACGCCAGGCGGTCCGGAAAACTGCCGTTCCTGGTGGTCCATGGCGTACTGCTGACGGCGCTGGCGAAGGCCGCCGACGTCGTGCTGCCCGGCGCATCCTGGGTCGAGAAGGAAGCGTCCTACGTCAACAGCCAGGGCAGGCTGCAGGCGGCGGCCCGCGCCATGGCCCCCCCGGGCGATGCCCAGGAGGATTGGCAGGTGTTCGTCGACGTCGGCCGTACGCTGGGTGCGTCGGTCTCCTTTACGAGCAGCACCCAGGTGCGGTCCGAGCTGGCGGCAGCCATGAGCGGTCACGAGACGTACGCCTCATTGAAGCAGCTGCCGTTTGCCCGGCCCGTGGCAGCGCAGAACTGGCTGCAGACCTCCAACCCCTCCGAGCGGTGGAAATGGGATTTCATGTTCCAGGACCTCCCCCCGGTGAAGTTCACCGGACGGTCCGGGCCGATGGCCCTGCCGAACGTCCTGCCCCTCGAGGAAAAGGCCTGAACGGATGGGGGACCAGGTCACGCTCGTTGCGGCGTTCGGGGCGGGCCTCCTGTCGTTCATTTCGCCCTGCGTGCTTCCGCTGATTCCCGGCTACCTGTCGTTCGTCTCGGGCGTATCGCTCGACGAGATGCGCGGCGGATCCGTCAGGTCGACATCCCGGCGTCAGGTCGTCACGACGTCTCTCGCCTTCGTGATTGGTTTCTCGCTGGTGTTCATCGCGCTTGGCGCATCGGCGAGCGCGATCGGCAGCTTCCTGCTCGACAGGCTGCCGCTGCTCGGCAAGATCGCCGGCGTGCTCATCATCATTTTCGGCCTGCACACGATGGGAGTGTTCCGGATTGCGGCGCTCGAAACCGAGAAGCGGCTGCACTCGAACAGGAAGCCCGCAGGGCTGTTCGGCGCCGTCCTGGTCGGCATCGCGTTCGCGTTCGGGTGGACGCCGTGCATCGGCCCGATCCTCGCAGGGATTCTCGTGGTGGCGGGATCGAAGGAGACCGTCACGGAGGGCGTCGTCCTGCTGGCAACCTATTCAGCGGGGCTGGGAGTCCCATTCCTGCTGACCGCCGTCGCGATCGACAGGTTCTTCTCGGTGACGGCGCGGATCCGGAGCCACTACCGCACCATCGAGCTGGTGCCCGGCGGGCTCCTCGTCACGATCGGCGTCCTGATCTTCACCGGCCAGCTGACGATCATCGCCCGCTACCTCGAGCCCTACCTGCCTGTGCTGTAACGGGCGTTCGTCTTGTCTCTTCCGCCTCCTGCCCTTCCTTCTTCCTTCTTCCTTGTTCCTTCTCCCTTCTCCCTTATCCTTGTCCCTTGACCAGAAGCGCCCCCGGCGCGATCCGCACTTCCAACTTCCCCTCGGCCCTTCCCCACTCGCCGTCGACGTGATACTCGAGCGGGCCGGCTGACGCGACCGTCGCCGTGCGGACCTTCCGCAGAATGACCTCGGGCGCGCGCGCGATCGATCCGAGCGCCAGGTGGCGAACGTGCCAGAAGCGGGCGAGGACGGAGCGATCGGCCGCCACGCACGCATCGAGGAGCCCGTCGTCGAGGCGTGCCTCCGGCGCGATGCGCGCGCCCATGCCGTAGTCGGGTCCGTTCGCAAATGCAATCAGGAGCGACCGCAGGTGGAAGTGCTCCCCTTCGAGATCGAGATCGTAGTTGAGGCCGCGATAGCGGCACCCCT
>DATIEW010000056.1:0-2149 GCA_035455585.1 Vicinamibacterales bacterium
TAGATCGCCATCGACAACGCCTGGCGGACCCGCGCGTCCTTGAGCGGGTTGCGATCGAGCGGCTTGCCCGCCTTGTCGGTGACCATCGGCGTCCGGTCGCGGCTCGAGTCGATGTGGAGGTAGATCAGCCGGTTGGACACCGCGCGGAAGAGCTGGAGCTGCGCGTTCGACTTCAGCTTGTTGAGGTCGGAGGTGGGTACCGCCTCGATCGCCTGCACATCGCCGGAGAGGAGCGCCGCGACACGGGCGGGGTCGTTAGTGATCAACCGGAAGGTCACCCTCTCCCAGGGGGGCTTCTGCCCCCAGTACGCGTCGTTCCGGACGAGCTCGATCCGGTCGCCCTTCGCCCAGCGGACGAACTTGTACGGCCCGGTGCCGATCGCCGCCTTGCCGGTGTTGAAATCGTCGGTGGTGGCGTTCTGCGCGGCGCGCTTCGACACGATCATCACCGCGCCGACCTCGTTCGGCACCAGCGGATAGGGCGTCGCCGTCTTGAGCCGCACGGTGTGCTTGTCGACGACGATCTTCTCGGTGATCGCTTTCGTGTAGACGGTGTACGGGCCGGGCGAGTTCTTGATCGTCTCCGGCCGGCCGAGCGAGAACACGACGTCCTCCGCGGTGAACTCGGAGCCGTCGTGGAACTTCACGCCCTCGCGGAGCTTGAACTCCCAGGTCAGCTCGTCGACCGCGCGCCAGGACACCGCGAGGCCGGGCTTGAGCCGCTGGTTCTGGTCCTTGTGGATCAGGAGGTCGAAAACGTGCTCGCCGAGGCTCGCGTTCGGCGTGAGCAGGTGGAAATGCGGGTCGATCGAGGTCACGTCGGCCGCGAGCCCGATCGTGATCGACTGCGCCTGCGCCTGCGCCGCGGCGCAGGCGAGACTCGCGAGCACCGCCAGGATCTTCTTCATCACGCCTCTCCCCGTCTGATCTTTCGTCTACTCGATGAACCGACCGAGCCGCACCGCGGTGAGCCCGGGCAGGACGTAGCGCTGCGGCGCCGGCATCACCAGGACGCAGCCGTCGTACGGCGTGACGACCAGCTCGCCGCCGTCGTGCCCGATCACGGTCCCCGCGCGCTCGATCGTCTCCATGCCGGTGTAGCGCTGCGCGAACTCGAAGCGCGCGGTCTTGATCGTCACCGCGTGCGTCACCTGAATGAACCGCTGCGGCACAGCGGCCGGCGCCGGATGCGCCTCGAAGAACGCGTCCGGCATGACTCCCGACTCGCGCAGGAAGGCGAGCGACGCCTCGAGCGCGGTCCGCGCCGCGGACGCCTCGCCGTGCTGGCCGCACTCGACGAGCAGCGCGTTCTTCGGGCCGGCCGGATCGCCGAACCCGCCGTAGTCGCGCATGCGCGCGCCGCTCGCGTGGCCGGAGTCGCTGATCACGTACGCCGGCACCCCGAGCCGTCGGGCGAGCTCGCGGCCCTTCGCGTGCGGACCGGCGATCGTGACCGCGGGCGCCGGCAAGTGCATCGAGTGCAGGTCGAGGAGGAGATCGGCCGCCGCGACGACCGGCCGCAGCGCGCGCGCTCGGACGAGCTCGGCGCTCGTGCGTGGGGCGTCCAGCTTGTCGTCGCTCCAGACCCGGTTGAAGTCCTCGTCCACCCAGCGGGTGTCGGCGGGGCGCTCCACGGAGAAGCGGGCGAACGCATCGACGTTCGCGAAGGAGAGCGTGAGGCACCCGCGCGCCGGCCGCGCCTCCCAGCGGAAGAGCTGGTCCACCGCGTACGCGCCACACACCTCGTTGCCGTGCGTGAGCGCGTTGATCACCACGTGCGGTCCCGGCCGGCCCGAGTCGAGCGTGTGGACGTAGTCGATGCCGGTGTTGCCGCGGCGATAGGGCGTGATGTCCGGGACCGGGTACTCGGTGGCGTAGTGCTCTTCATCCATCGCGGAGTTGTCCATCGCGGTGCGCCGGGAGGCGCGGATTTTCTCACGGAGTCGGGCGGCGGACGGTCCGGACGTGACGCCGGTTACGTTCCCGCACCGCCGCAACCAGCGGGTGGAGCGCGTCGTGCTTATGCCAGGAGCATTACATGAGGGAGGCGGTTCGACCATGGATACCGCAGTCACACCCCCGGCCGCAAAGCAGTACACGCTCGTCTTCGTCCAGCCCGGCAAGGACTACGGGTGGATGGTCGCCCTCG
>DATIEW010000057.1:0-10016 GCA_035455585.1 Vicinamibacterales bacterium
TCCCGGCAGCCGTGGGCGGACCTGCGCGAAGGGGGTCGTGACCCCCAACCAGCTCGAGGATCCCGACCGCATTCTCTACCCGCTTCGCCGCGCGGGCGAGCGCGGCGAAGGCCGGTGGGAGCAGGTGTCGTGGAACGAGGCGCTGGAGGACATCGGCGGCCGGATCCGGCGCGCGATCCTCGAGGGCAGACGGCACGAGCTGATGTATCACGTCGGACGCCCGGGCGAGGACGGGTACGCCAACCGCGTGCTGCAGGCGTGGGGCGTCGACGGTCACAACAGCCACACGAACGTCTGCTCATCGTCGGCGCGCCTCGGGCATTTCCTGTGGTGCGGCGCGGACCGTCCCTCCCCCGATTACGCCAACGCGCAGACCATCCTGCTGTTGTCGTCACATCTCGAGTCCGGACACTACTTCAACCCGCACGCGCAGCGGATCGTCGAAGCGACGTCGCAGGGCGCGACGCTCATCACGATGGACCCGCGGCTGTCGAACTCGTCGGCCAAAGCTGATATCTGGCTGCCGGCCTATTCAGGGACGGAAGGTGCGGCCCTGCTGGCCATCGCGCGCATCCTCCTGAAGGAGCGCCTCTACGACCGCGACTTCGTGCGCCGCTGGGTGAACTGGCGTGAGTACCTGCGAGCGGACCGGCCCGACCTTCCCGAGACGTTCGACTCGTTCATCAGCGCGCTCGAGGATCTGTACGCGCAGTTCACGCCGGAGTTCGCCGAGGCCGAGACTGGAGTGGCCGCCGAGCGGATCGTCGCGGCGGCGCGGGCCATCGGACGGGCCGGGAACCGCTTCGCGACGCACAACTGGCGCGCGGCGGCCTCGGGTAATCTCTGGGGATGGCAGATCACGCGCTGCCTCTACCTGCTCGTCGTGCTCACCGGATCGCTGGGCGCGGTGGGCGGCGTCAACATGCACGTGACGAACAAGTTCGTCCCGAAGCATCCCAACCCGCCCGGACCGCCCGAATACTGGAACGAGCTGCTCTTCCCACGCGAGTTCCCGCTCGCGTTCTTCGAAATGAGCTTCCTGCTGCCGCACTTCCTCAAGGAGGGACGCGGGCGGCTCGACGTCTACTTCACGCGCGTGTACAACCCGCTGTGGACGAACCCGGATGGCTTCTCGTGGATGGAGGCGCTGCAGGATCGCGAGAAGATCGGGCTGCACGTCGCGCTGACGCCGACCTGGAGCGAGACGGCGTGGTTCGCCGACTACATCCTCCCCATGGGGCTCAGCACCGAGCGCCACGACACGATGAGCCAGGAGACACATGCCGGTCAGTGGCTCGGGTTCCGCCAGCCCGTCGTTCGCGTCGCGCGGGAGAAGCGCGGCGAACACGTCGGCGCCACCTACGAGGCGAATCCAGGCGAGGTCTGGGAGGAGAGCGAGTTCTGGATCGCGCTGAGCTGGAAGATCGATCCGGACGGATCGCTCGGCATCCGGAAGTACTTCGAATCACCGGTCCGGCCCGGCCAGCCGATCACGATGGACGAGTATTACGGGTGGATCTTCGAGCACTCCGTGCCGGGACTGCCCGAGGCGGCCGCGCGCGAACAGCTCACGCCGCTCGCCTACATGCGCAAGTACGGGGCGTTCAAGGTATCTGAAAGGACCTACAGCCGCAGCTTCGAGCGAAGGCTCGAACCCTCGGAGCTCGAGGGCGCTACCCGCGATCGGGATGGAGAGACCATCCTGAGGCAGGGGGTCCCGATCGGGATTGTCGTGGACGGCGACGCGGTGTCTGGCTTCAACACGCCGTCCCGGCGGCTGGAGTTCTTCTCCGCAACGATGGCAGACTGGGGCTGGCCGGAACACGCGCTGCCGCGGTACTGCCCCGGCCACGTGTACTGGCGGAAGCTGAAGCGTGAGGCCCACGAATTCGATCTCCTGCCGAACTTCCGGCTGCCCACGCTGATCCACACGCGATCGCCGGTGAAGTGGCTGTACGAGATATCGCACAGCAATCCGTTGTGGATCGCGACCGCCGACGCCCGGCGTCTGGGCATCGCGACGGGCAATCTCGTCAAGGTCCGCACACGGATCGGCCATTTCGTCACGCGCGCGTGGGTGACCGAGGGTATCCGGCCCGGGGTGCTGGCCATGTCGCACCACCTGGGCCGCTGGCGCCTGCACGAGGATCAGGGGGGGCCTCGCGCGGCGTCCTCGCTGGTCCGCATCGCGCGCGACGCCAACGGACGATACTCGATGAAACAGATCCACGGAGCGCAGCCTTTCGAGAGCCCCGATCCCGACAGCGCCCGGATCTGGTGGAGCGAGGTCGGCGTCCACCAGAACCTCACGTTCCCCGTGCAGCCGGATCCGGTCAGCGGGATGCACTGCTGGCACCAGCGCGTGCGGCTCGAGAGGGCCGGGCCGGACGATGCGTACGGCGACGTAGTGGTCGATACGGAAGAGGCGCACCGGGCCTACCAGGAATGGATGGCCGAGACCCGTCCCGCGCCCGGTCCCGGCGGGCTGCGGCGGCCGATGTGGTTCGACCGCCCGCTGCGCCCCGTGGCCGCGGCCTACAGGCTTCAAACCTAGCACGGGTTCATGGGCTTTCGCGAAGATCGCGCGCCGGTCTGGGCGATATGGCTGATGATTGCGTTCGGCGTCATCCAGCCGATCCTGTGGACGCGGCTCGGCGGACCCGCCAGCGGCAACCTGGCCGTCCTCTCGCTGCTGGTCGTCTGGTTGGCGCTGCTGATGATCGCGGCGCTCGCCGCGCGCCGGATCACCTGGCTCGTGCAGACCCTGGGCCGCGAGGAGCGCGCCCACCGGGCCGCCCTCAACCAGGTCGAGCAGTTGCAGACCCAGAACCGGATGCTCGAGATCATCGCGAGCTCCGTCGACGTGCCGCTCGCGTTCCAGGAGCTGGCGTCGCGGATCATCCGGCTCGTGCCCTGCGATCGGGCCGGTCTGGCGCTCCTGTCCGACGACGGGCAGGAGTTCCAGACCTACACGGCCCGCGTGCACGGCGACGAGCGGCGCGGACGCCCGCGGCCGGAGGTCGTCTTCAAGGTCGACCGGACCATCATCGGGAGCGTCGTCCGCTCGCGCGAACCGCTCGTCGTCGGCGACATGCAGGCGTCGGCAGCCGATCATCTGGACGCGAACGTCGTGGCCAGCGCGGGATTCCGCTCGGCGCTGATCATCCCGCTCGTGACGAAGGGGCGCGCCGTTGGAACGCTGAACGCGGTCGCGCGGCGGCCTGACGCGTTCGACGCCTCGCACGTCGGGCAGCTGCAGCCGATCGCCGAACTGCTGGCGGTCGCCTGGGTCGCGCAGCAGCTCCAGATGACGCGCGGCAAGTACCGCAGCATGGAGATCATGGCGGAGGCGACGCTGTCGATGGCCGCCGAAATCAACAGCGCGCTTCAGACGATCATCGGGCACTGCGATCTGATGGAGCGGGAGAACAAGGACGCCGCCGTGCGGCGCGATCTCGCCACCATCCAGGCACAGGCTCAGAGGATCGCGGATCTGCTCGAGAAGATGCGGGAGGCGGCCCGCGAGCGCCTGCGCGAGGCGTCGGACACGATGACCCAGGTCGGCATGCGGCCGGACCCGGAGGGCTAGCATCAACTGCCAACTTCCAACTCCCAACTCCCAAGGCTCCCAGCTCGGGAGGTAGCGGGTGGGAGTTGGGAGTTGGGCTGCGCGCGCACCCGGGCCCTGGTCAGCGTGAACACGAGCGTGGCGCCGAGCACGGCGATCACGGCCAGCGTCGTGGCCACGAAGACCCAGTCGCGAATCCGGATGGCCTCCACGACCGCGACCGCGATCCGCGTGACCGGCGTCACCATCAGGGTGATCAGGCCGATCTGGAGCAGCACCCTGCCGGCGCCGGCACCGGGGCTGATCAGCCACGCGCCGAGACCGATCGTCAGGCACAGTGCGCTGGCCGTCGCCCCACCAAGGAGCAGGCGGCGCAGCAGCCGCTCGAGCGCCGGGATTTCCGGTTCCGGCCTGCTCATGCTTCCTTCAACAGATAAACGATCGACACCGTCGCCAGAACGGCGGCCATCAGCAGCTTCAGACCCCTGGCCTTCGCGCGTCCGCCGAACCAGAATCCAACACGCGAGCCGAGCAGTACGCCAAGCACAGCCGAGGCTGCCATCGGCGCCGACACGTCGCCGCGCGCATAGTAGATCGGCGCAGACGCGGCGGCCGTAATGCCGATCATGACGGCGCTCGTGGCAGCGGCCGCCCGGAGAGGCACGCCGCACCAGGCGTTGAGCGCCGGGACCTGAAGGATGCCGCCGCCGATGCCGAGCAGCCCGGAAATCATGCCGGCCGTCAGCGATACGCCCATCGCCGCCGGCACGCGCCTGGTCCGGTAGACGACCTCACGCCCGCTCTCATCTTCATAGAAGCGTCCGCCGAGCGGACCGGGATCGACGGTCGCATCCAGGATGACGTTGCGGCGCTCGAGGCGCGACAGCATGATGACCGCCGTGGCGGCGGTGACAGCCGCAAAGACGATGTGGAGGATCCGGTCGGGGATGCTGGCGACCGAAACGCCGCCGATGAGCGCGCCGGAGCTGGCCGCCACCTGCAGCAGCATGCCGAGCCGCAGGTTGACGAGCTTGCGTCCGGCGGCGCCGGCCGAGACGACGCTCGACGTGGCGATGACCGTCATCAGGCTCACACCCGACGCCACGTTGAGCGGCACCCCGAGCACGATGTTCAGGAACGGAACCAGAAAGACGCCGCCGCCAATCCCGAGCAGCGCGCCCAGCGAACCGGCAACCCCCCCGGCAGCCATGACGATTGCGAGGGTGAGCGGTGCGATGGACAAGATGATGTGAGGCTGGCCGTTGCGCACGGATGTCACGTTGCGCGCGGGCAGTGGACTGCAGGGATCTTACCTCATGATCAGACTGCAGCGGATCATCGAACGCTGATTGACCCACCCCAATCCGACAATCTACTCCCGCTGCGATCCACGGCGGCTCGTGTCATCAGGTGTGTCAAACCCCTGATCTCGCAACCCTGGAGCGGTGCAAGTCGCCCACGGGTCATGCGGAGGGGACGGAGAGCACGGAGGTTGACACGGAGAAACGGAGTGAACGAAGGACGAACGAAGGGCATGCGGACAGACACAGCACTTCACCCCGGTGGCGCCGCGCGTCGCGCGGGTGATCTCCTGTTCAGAATCTCCTGACCTCGTGATCTCCTGCGCACCCCCCCCATGGCCGAGTCAGCCTGGCATATCCTGCCGACGAGCCGTCGCGGGTAGAATAAGGACATCGGCAGGTCCCATGTCTCTCGCCTCCGGCACCCGGCTGGCACAGTATGAAATCGTCGAGCCGATCGGCTCAGGTGGGATGGGGGAGGTGTACCGGGCGCGCGACTTGCGGCTGGACCGCGACGTCGCGATCAAGGTGATGGCGGCGCACATCGCCTCCGACCCCGACATGCGGCGGCGGTTCGAAACCGAGGCACGGGCTGTCGCCGCGCTCTCGCACCCGTGCATTCTGGGCATCCACGAGCTGGCGGTCTTCGAGAACCGGCCGGTGGCTGTCATGGAGCTGCTCGAGGGGGAGAACCTGCGATCCCGCCTGAGCAAGGGACCACTTCCGTGGCGCGATGCCGTCCGGATCGCGGCATCGGTGGCCGACGGTCTCGCCGCGGCGCACGCCCGCGGCATCGTCCACCGCGATCTCAAGCCCGAAAACGTGTTCCTTACCGCCGATTCAGGGGTCAAGATCCTGGATTTCGGTCTCGCGCTCCAGCGGGCGGAGGCATCGCTCGATCCGGAAGGCCCAACGGTGGCGGCGACCACACCTGGAACGGTGCTCGGCACTTTCGGCTACATGTCGCCCGAACAGGTGACCGGCGAACCGGTCGACGCCAGATCCGACATCTTCGCGCTCGGATGCGTGATGTACGAGATGCTGTGCGGCCGCCCGCTGTTCGCCGGCGCGACGCCTCGGGAGACGATCGCCAGCCTCCTGCACGATCACGTGCTCGAGCTGACGGCGTTCGATCCCCTCGCCCCCGGGGAACTGCGGACGATCGTCGCGCGGTCGGTCGATCGTCTCCCCTCGCGGCGGTTCCAGTCCGCCGGCGACCTGGCAATGGCGCTCCGGGCGCTCCTCAGCGGATCGGGCGCGACCGCCGGCGGCAGGCGGCCGCGGGTCCGCGGCCGGTCCCTGGCCGTGCTGCCCTTCGTCAACGCCGGCGCCGATCCGTCGATCGAATACCTCACCGACGGCATCACCGAGAGCATCATCAACAGCCTGTCCCAGCTGAGCGGCCTGCGCGTGGTGCCGCGCAGCCTCGTCTTCAGATACAAGGGCGTGCAGGCCGATCCTTCGACGATCGGGCTGACGCTCAACGCCCGCACGATCCTCACCGGACGAGTCACGCAGCAGGGAGATCTCGTCAGCATCCAGGCCGAGCTGGTCGACACCACAAGCGAGGCGCAGCTGTGGGGCGAGCAGTTCCGCCAGCAGCTCACCG
Source organism: Vicinamibacterales bacterium (assembly GCA_035455585.1). GTDB lineage: Bacteria > Acidobacteriota > Vicinamibacteria > Vicinamibacterales > 2-12-FULL-66-21 > DATIEW01. The sequence goes on from DATIEW010000057.1 coordinate 6,479, forward strand.
ATCTCATGGGCGTCCAGCAGGAAATCGCCTGGCAGATCTCCGAAGCGCTGCGGTTGAAGCTGACGGGCGAGCAGAAAAAGAAGCTGCGCCGGAGGCCGACGGTCGATCCCGAGGCCTATCAGGACTACCTGCGGGGCCGGTACCACTGGAACAAGTGGACACCCGACAGCTTCAGGCGGGCGCTGGAGCACTTCGGGCGGGCCATCGAGCGCGACCCGATGTACGCGGCAGCCTACGCCGGTCTGGCGGACACGCTCGGATCGATGGCCTACTACGGATTCCTCGAGGCGAAGGACGGGTTTCCGCGATCCAAGGCGGCGGCGCAGAAGGCGCTCGAACTGGACTCCGGCGTTGCCGAAGCCCACGTCTCACTCGGCCTCGCCCACCTCTTCTGGGACCACGACTGGCCCGCCGCCGAACGCGAGTTCAGGACGGCCATCGAGCTGAACCCGCAGTTCGCCACCGCGCACGCCTTGTACGCCATCTACCTCCTTACCCTGGCGCGCAGCGAGGAGGCGATCGCGGAAGCCCGGACGGCGCAGCGCCTCGATCCGCTGTCGCTGCTCATCAACATGAGCGTGTGCTGGGCGCTCCACTTTGCCGGGCGGCACGAAGAGGCGATTCGCGAGGCGCAGCGGACACTGGACCTCACACCGGGCTACCCCGAAGCGGCGCAGATGCTCCTCAATTCCTACGAAGCGCTCGGCAGATTCGAGGACGCCGCCCGTATCGCAGGGAAACAGGCGTACTGCGGCGTGAAGTTCGACGAACAGGCGCTCCTCCAGGCATACCGCGTCGGCGGCACTGCCGGCTACTGGAAGCAGCGGCTGGAATCGCTGAATCAGGCAGCTTCCGGCAACTCGAGCATGATCGATTACGCCTACGCGGTCGTCCACGCGCATCTCGGAGAAACGGAACATTCGCTCGAACGCCTGCGGCGCCTCGTCGACGCCAGAGCCGGCGGATGCGTGTTCATCGCAGTCGATCCCTGCCTGGAGAGCCTCCGCGAGCACCCGGAGTTCAAGGCCCTCGTCAGGCAGGTGGGACTGCCCACGGTTTCAGCACCGCATACAGTGTCGAGATGATCGGGACCGGAAGTCCGAGGCGGCCTGCCCGCCGGACGACCGATCCCTGCAGCGCTTCGACCTCGATGCGTTTGCCCTGCGAGAGATCGATCAGCAGCGACGAGCGCATCGAGCCGGGAATCCGTTCCACGTACGGGCCGATGCGCTCGACCACGTCGACGGCCACCGGCACGCCTTCGGCCCTCGCCAGCCGCTCGATTTCCCGGCATGCTTCGAGGAACCGGGCCCGGATGAACGGATCGGCCCAGACGGGACCGATCGGCAGCCGTGCCGCGCCGGTGAAGCCCGCCAGCGCGACGAGGAAGATGAACTTCTCCCAGATCGGCACGCGGCCGTCGCCGACGGCCTCGGCTTCGATGTCCGAACCTGCGAGCGCCTCGTGGATTTCCCGGACGCGCGCGGTCATCCGCGGCAGCTCACCGAAGACCTCGCCCAGCACGATCCGCCGGTGCGTCCCGGTCTGTTCGATGACGCCGGGCCCGGCCAGCGCGGTCGCGATGTAGGTCGTCCCGCCGACCACGCGCGCCTCGCCGAACAGGGCTGCGATCTCGCTGACGCTGTCGACGCCATTCTGCAGCGTCAGGATCGAAGTGCCGTCTCCGAGCAGCGGTGCAGCCATCGGCAGCGCCGTCCCGTTGTCGTACGCCTTCACCGCGACGATGACGACGTCGACCGGCCCGATGCGGGTCGTGTCTTCTTCCGCCGGCGCCCGGACGGTGAAGTCGCCGAGCATCTGGCTGCGCACCTGCAGACCGTGCTGCCGGATCGCCGCCAGATGCGCGCCGCGCGCCACGAACGTCACGTCGTGCCCCGCGCGCGCCAGTCGTGCCCCGTAGTAGCCGCCGACGGCACCCGACCCGAGAATCGCGAACCTCATCGTCCGCTGGCTAGCCGCCTACTCCTTCCAGTACCAGTACGCCGGCAGTCCCAGCGCAAGCAGTCCCAGCCCGGCGAGCGATTCGACGGGGCGCTCGACGAGCGTGTTCGTGACGAAAGCCACGGAGCCGCCGATGAAGATCAGCGGCACGACCGGATAGCCCCACGTCCTGTAAGGCCGCGGATGGTCCGGCATGATCCGGCGGAGGCGGAACAGGGCGATGCCGCCCGCGACGCTGAAAAGGATGGACGCGAACATGACGTAGGTAAAGAGCTGCTCGTAGGTGCCCGAGAGCGCGAGGATCGCCGACCAGGCGGTGAGCCCGACGATGGCGACGTGGGGCGTGCGGAACGTGGGATGTACGCGCCGCGCAGCCGGGAGGAACACGCCGTCGGAGGACATGGCAAACAGAAGGCGGGATCCCGCCAGGATGGCCGCGACGTTGCACCCGAACGTGGAAAGGACGACGGTCAGGGCGACGAACGACGCGCCTGCGGGGCCGGCCAGCGTTGCGGCGGCGCGCTCGGCGATGCGCGTCACGCCTTTCATTTCCTCGATGGACAGGGCGTACAAGTACGCCAGATTGACGACGAGGTAGATCGTCGTGAGGGCCAGGATGCCGCCGATCAGCGCGCGCGGGACGTTCCGCTGGGGATCCTTGATCTCCCCGGCCGCGTAGGTGATGAAGTACCACGCCTCGTAGGTCCAGAGCACCGCGATCATCGCCACGCCGAACGACGCCACGGGCCGCGCCAGATCGGGCGGCAAGAGCGGCGTGAACGCCGGCTCGACGCGCGCGGCCGCGATCGCCATCACCGGCAGCGCGGCCAGGCCTCCCACCTTTGCCGCCGTCATCACGACGTTGACGGCGTTGCCGCTGCGCACGCCCACGTAGTTGATCGCGCCGAGCAGTACGATGACGGCCGCCGCGGTCAGCTGGGCGGCCGAGAGCGTCATCGTCCCGAGCGGCGTAGCGGCACTCCACAGGATCCGCCGGGACGAGAGCGGCTCGATGAAGTAGCTCAGGTACTCCGCGAATCCGACCGCCACCGCCGCGATGCCCCCGCTCAGCACGACGAGCAGCGCCGCCCACCCGTACAGGAACGCCGGGAGCGGGCCGTACGCCTCTCGGAGGAACACGTAGACGCCTCCCGAACGCGGGAACATCGCGCCCATCTCCGCGTAGGTCAGGCCTCCGGCGACCGCGAGGGCGCCGCCGAGCGACCACGCGAGCAGCAGCAGCGAAGCCGAGGGGATGCTCGCGGCCATGCCGCCGGTCGTGAGGAAGATGCCCGACCCGATCACGCTCCCAATCACGAAGAGGATCGCCGAGCCGAGACCGATCGCGCGGACGAGCTCCTGGTCCGGGGCCGCCGACCGCCCGGCCGCCGGACTGACGCGAACGGCGTCCTGGCGCACGCGCGAAACTCTATCACCGCTCTGTCCCTTCTCCCTTATCCCTTGTCCCTTATCCCTTGTCCTTGTCGCCAGCTTGCTGGCTTTTTCGGCAACCTGTTAGAATGCCGGCTTCGCCTTTTGGCACCACCACGATGAGAGTCGGCACGAGTCTCCTGCG
>DATIEW010000058.1:0-3056 GCA_035455585.1 Vicinamibacterales bacterium
AAGCTCGAGCGCGCCAAGGCGCTCGGCGCGCACCACCTCATCAACTACAGCCGGGAGAATTTCGCCGAGCGGGTACTCGACCTCACCGGCGGCAAAGGGGTGGACGTGATCATGGAGCACGTCGGCGGCGAGGTGTTCACCCGCAGCCTGCAGTGCCTGAAGCGGAACGGCGTGATCGTCACCGCCGGCGCGCACGCCGGCGAGGTCGTGCCGCTCGACATCATCCCGTTCTTCCGCGGCGAGCTGCGACTGGTCGGCTCGAAGAACGCTCCGGTGACCGAGCTCCGGACCGTCATGCGCCTCGTGGCCGACGGCAAGCTGAAGCCGGTCATCCACCGCGCTTTTCCGCTCGCCGAAGCGGCCGAGGCGCACCGTGCCGTCGAGTCGAGGGAGATCTTCGGCAAGGTCGTCCTGCTTCCCTGAACGACCCTCCGGGGACCGCTCACACGAAGAAACGCTATGGCCGACTCGCGCCCCCTCGTACATGTCATCGCAACCGGCGGCAGCATCTCGGGCCTCGGCCCGCACCGCCTCGACTACACCCTGTATCCGGAGCTGGGCCGGCGCCTGAGCGTCGAGGAGATGCTCGCGCGCGTTCCGGAAGCGAGCCAGGTCGCCGAGGTGAGCGCCGAGAACCTGCTGCGGGTGGGCAGCTCGTCGATCGGGCCGGCGGAGTGGTTGCAGCTCGCCGAGCGCGTCGATGCGCTCCTGAGCAACGCGCAGCCGCCGGACGGCGTGGTGATCACCCACGGCACGGCCACGCTCGAGGAGACCGGTTACTTCCTGCATCTCACGCTCCGGTCCGACCGCCCGGTGGTGCTCACCGGCGCGATGCGGCCGCCGAGCTCGCTCGGCACCGACGCGGACTTGAATTTGCTCGATGCGATTCGCCTCGCCGCCTGTCCCGACGCCGCCGGCCGCGGCGTCCTCACCGTCCTGAACAACGAGATCCAGAGCGCGCGTGACGTCACCAAGACCAATGCCTTCCGGGTGAATACGTTCGGCAGCCGCGACTTCGGCTGCCTGGGTTACGTCGACGCCGACGGGCAGGTGCTGTTCTACCGCGACGTCACCCGCCCTCACACCGGCGCCACGCCCTTCGACGTGCGCGGCAGGCGGACGCTGCCGCGCGTCGACATCGTGTATGCCTATGCCGGCGCCGATGGCGTGCTGATCGATGCGCTGCGCGAGCGCGGCACCGACGGCCTCGTGCTCGTCGGCTTCGGCGGTGGCACCTTCCCCGCCGCCTTCATCGAGGCCGGCGAGCGCGCCGTGCAGGCTAGCATCCCGGTGGTGCTCGCCACGCGCTCAGACGCCGGCCGCGTCGTCATGACGCCCAAGAAGGCCGACGCCGGCTTCATCGTGTCGGACGACCTGATGCCGCAGAAGGCACGCATCCTGCTGATGCTGGCGCTCAGCATCACCCGCGAGCGCCAGGCGATCCAGGAGATGTTCTACCGGTATTGAACCGGCACGGCCGTCAGACGACGGCGATGCATTCGATCTCCACGTCGAACTTCTTCGGCCACGACCCGACGTTGCAGAACGTGCGCGCCGGCGGGTGGCGCCCGAAGTACTTCCGATACACGTCGTTCACTTCGTCGAAGTACGCGGCATTGGTGATGTAGACGGTGCACTTCACCACCTTGTCCAGGGACGATCCGGCCGCCTCGAGGCAGACCTTGATGTTGTCCAGCACCATCTTCGTCTGCTTCGTCACGTCGACGAGCGGTATCTTTCCGGTGCGGCGATCCACCGGGGGCTGGCCCGAGACGAAGACGAGATTTCCCGCGCGCACCACCGCCGAAAGCGGGATGCGCTGCTTCTTCAGGTGCTTGCTGATGCCGGGGACGTCCACGATCTCCTTTTTCATCGCGATCTCCTGGAAACTGGCAAAGAGGAACAACCGGTGCGGGCCGCGTCGCGCCGGATTCTATACTTCGTCCGGACGCCGCCCGGATGAAACGAGGTGATCTCATGGCGAACGACAGGGTCCTCGGCTACGGCGCATGGCGCTCCCCGATCACGTCGGATCTCATCGTCGCCGAGACGATCGGGCTCGGCCAGCTCGAGGTCGCCGGCGGCGAGACCTACTGGGTGGAGTCCCGCCCCGCGGAGCGCGGGCGGAACGTGATCGTCAGGCAGCCGCGGGGCGGCCCGAGCGAAGACGTCAATCCGGCGCCGTTCAACGCCCGCAGCCGCGTGCACGAGTACGGCGGCGGGGCCTACGTGCTCGGAAGCGGCGACGTTTTCTTCACCCGCTACGACGACCAGATGCTCTACCGCGTGCCCCGTCCGGGCGAAGCACCGGTGCAGGTCACGAGCGTGGACGGGCTCCGGTTCGCCGACGGCGTGTACGACCCGCGGCGGAACGCGATTTTCTCCGTGGGCGAGGACCACAGTGCGGCAGGGCAGGAGCCGCTGAACTACCTGGCGCAGATCGACCTCGCGGCCAGCGGGGCGGTGCGCAAGCTGGTGGGCGGAGCGGATTTCTACGCGTCGCCGCGACTCAGCCCCGACGGGCGCACGCTCGCGTGGCTCGCGTGGAATCACCCGCACATGCCGTGGGACGCCGCCGAGCTGTGGATCGGAACGCTCGGCGAGGACGGCACGGTGGCGGCGTCGCGCCGGATCGCGGGCGGCGGGGACGAGGCGGCACTCCAGCCCGAGTGGTCCCCGGACGGAGTGCTCTACTTCGTGTCGGATCCGAAGGGGTGGTGGAACCTCCAGCGCTGGACGGGTTCCGAGGTCGAGCCGCTGCTCGAGATGCCCGCCGAGTTCGGACAGCCGCTCTGGTCTCTCGGCACGTCGACCTTCGCCTTCGCCGGCCGCGACGCCATCGTCTGCGCGTACGCCGAGCGCGGCTTCTGGAAGCTGGGTCTCCTCGATCTCGGACGGAAGCGCCTCGAGGTTTTGCCGTTTCCCTATTCGGCGATCTTCGACGTCCGGGCCGCGGGGCGGCGGGCGGCGGTGATCGCCGGCGCGCCGGCGCTGCCCACCGCCGTCGTCGAGATCGATCTCGACTCGCGGCGCCACACCGTGCTGCGCGCCTCGAG
>DATIEW010000059.1:0-2527 GCA_035455585.1 Vicinamibacterales bacterium
CACGGCCAGATCCAGCTCGGGCCCGCCGGCCTCGCCCGTCAGCGCGACGCGAATCGGGTGGAACAGCGCCCGGCCCTTCTGCCCGGTCCGCTGCTTCACGCGGGCGGCCGCGGCGCGGAACGTCTCGCGATCCAGCCTGCCCGCGGCCCGAAGCTCCTCGGCAAGCGCGGCAATGACGGCGCGCGCCCCGGGCTCGCTGACGACCTCGGCCACGTCGGCGCGCGCCAGCGCCGACCCGGAATCGAACTCGAAGAGAAACCGGACACGCTCCGGGATCTCTTCGAGCCGATCGACCGAGCCGACGGCCATCGGCAGCAGGGACACCACGAAGTCCACGGCGGCATCCGTGCGGCGCGTCACGAATCCACGTGCGACGAAATACGTCAGCGCCTCGGCCGCGAGCCGCGCCGGCGCAGCCACCTTCATGTAGTGGCGGTTCATCCACGCGAGCTTCTCCGGGTCGAAGACGCCGGAGCTGTGTCCGACATCCTCGATCGCGAAGCGCCGCGCCAGCTCGCCGATCTCCAGGAGCTCTTCCCCGTGGCCCGGCGACCACCCGATCAGCGCCAGGTAGTTCGTGAGCGCTTCCGGCAGGAACCCGCGCGCCCGGAACTCGGCAACCGACGTCGCCCCGTGGCGCTTCGACAGGGGCGTATGGTCCGGCCCCATCACGAGCGCGAGGTGCGCGAATTCCGGCGGCGTGAAGCCCAGTGCCCGGTAGATCAGAATCTGCCGCGGCGTGTTCGAGATGTGATCCTCGCCCCGAATCACGTGCGTGATCTCCATCAGTGCATCGTCGACCACGACGGCGAAGTTGTACTGCGGACGCCCGTCGGAACGGACGATGACGGGGTCACCGATGACATCCGTGTTGAAGGTCACCTGCCCGCGTACGAGGTCCAGGAACTTCACCTCCTCGCGCTCCGGCACGCGGAAGCGGACGACCGAGCGTTCTCCGGCCTCGGTGCGCGCGTGCGACTCGCTCCGGGAGAGCGCGCGGCAGGTGCCCTTGTACATGGGCGGCCGGCCGGCCGCGAGATCCGCCTGCCGTTCCGCCTCGAGCCTGGTGATCGAGCAGAAGCAGTGGTAGGCGTGATCGGCGGCGAGGAGCTCGTTCGCGTAGGACGCATAGAGATGCAAACGCTCGGACTGCCGGTAGGGGCCGTGCAGACCGTCGACGTCCGGTCCTTCGTCCCAGTCGAGCCCGAGCCAGCGAAGATCGTCGAGAATGCCCCGCTCGGATTCGCGCGTGGAACGCTCGGCGTCGGTGTCCTCGATCCTGAGTAGGAAGGTGCCGTCGTGGCGGCGCGCAAGCAGCCAGTTGAACAGCGCCGTTCGAGCGTTGCCGACGTGGAGCTGGCCGGTCGGGCTCGGAGCGAAGCGGACTCTCATGGCAGAAGCTAGGAGCTAGGAGCTGGGAGTCAGCATGGCGACGGCATGCGCGGCGATCGCGGCTCCCGATCCGACCGCGTCGACTCCCTCGTTGGTTTTTGCCTTGACACTCACGGCGTCCGGAGAGATCCCGAACGCTTCTGCCAGGTTCGCCTTCATGGCTGCCCGGTGCGGCGCCAGCTTCGGGCGTTCGAGAACCACGACCACGTCAACGTTCTCGACGGCCCATCCCGCTTCTCGAACCAACTCGACGGCCTCCCTCAGCAGCTCGATGCTCGATGCGTCCTTCCATTGCGGATCGGTATCCGGATAGTGCTCGCCGATGTCGCCGAGCCCGGCGGCGCCGAGAATCGCATCCGTGACGGCATGGCAGACGGCGTCGGCGTCCGAGTGCCCCATCGCGCCCGCGGCGCTCGGGATCGTGACCCCACCGAGCACGAGCGGACGGCCTTCGACCAGGCCATGCAGGTCGTACCCGATGCCCACCCTCCCGCACGAACGCTGGCCGGCGAGGCGCCGGCGGGCGTCGGCGAGATCCGACGCGGTGGTGATTTTCAGGTTCGAGGCCGCTCCCTCGACGACCCGGACGGCATGGCCGGCCCGTTCGGCGAGCATCGCTTCGTCGGTCGCGATGACGCCGGACCGTCCGAGCGCGACCGCGTCGCGCAGGACCTGGCGCCGGAACGCCTGCGGCGTCTGCGCGAGGTAGATTGCCTCCCGAGGCAGCGTCGCCACGACAACGGGGTGCGCGGCCGATTGTTCAACCTGCTTGACGGTCTCGCTGACCGGCACGGCCGCCACGGCCGCTCCCGCCTCGGCCGCCCCATCAATCGCGCGAGAGATGACGTCCGGCGTCACGAACGGCCGCGCGGCGTCGTGCACGAGCACGACCGTGGCCTCGGGCGGCAAGGCCGCGAGCGCGGCGCGCACCGAATCGGCGCGCTGCTCTCCGCCGGATACGAGCAGGAGGCGCCCCCCCTCGGCGAGTTTGGCGAGCCATTCCGGGGGCCGGGATGCATACGCGGCGGGCACGGCCAGCGCCACGTAGCTCACGGCCGGGTGGGAGGTGAAGGGCCGCAGCGCGCGCAGCAGCATCGGCACGCCGTGGATCGGGCGGAACTGCTTGGGCTCGCCG
>DATIEW010000060.1:0-2547 GCA_035455585.1 Vicinamibacterales bacterium
TCGCCGAGCGCCGCGAACAGGAGCGCGGCGCCTGCCACCGTCTTCTCAACGCGCCGCTTCGACATGCCTCTGGAGCCAGCCGAGCACTTCCGTCCAGCCCTGGCTGTTGTCCGCGTAAACCTTCGCGCGGCGTTCGAGCGAGATCGCGTCGAACCCGGTTTCCGACACCGTGACGCGGGTCCCCTTTCCCGAAGCCTCCAAGGTGAACGTGACGGTGGTCTCCGGCTCCCTCGAGTAGTCCACAGCGGGATCGACCTCGCCGGGGTGCCACTGCCAGACGAGGCGCCGGGGTGGCGTCAGCTCGGTGAACCGGACCCGGAACCGCTGGCAGTTGTGCTGCGGGTTCACGGACGTCATCCACACGGTGCTGCCGGGTGCGATGTCTCCCTCGATCTTCACCTGAAACCACGCCGAGAGCTCCCTGGAGTCGGTCAGCGCGCGCCAGACGCGCTCGGGCGGCGCCTGGATCTCGATCGCCCTGTCGATACGGCTCAGTTCTGCGATGGACATCATGCAACCTCCAGGTTGCATGATAGGCACATCCCGTCCAGACATGCAACCAGAAAGTTGCGCTTGGCCCCGCTACCGCGGCGGTTCGAGGAGCCAGATCTCGTCCGACACGTGGACACCGTTGCTCACGACGAGGCGATGCCCGTCGGGGGACAACGAGAAGGGATGATTGCTTCCGATCAGCTTGATGGTGTCTAGTGTTTCTACCTGGCCATCCAGCGACACGATCCGGATCTCCTGGTTCCCGTGTGCGCCGATGCCGTTGTAGCCAATCCGGCCGTCAGGCCACCAGACCGGCCAGCCGCCATCCCCCGTCAGCCGGCGTTCGCCCGTTCCGTCGCTGCCGATCACGAAGATGCCGCCGGCGTAGGAGCGATTGGCGGAGAAGGCGAGCCGCGAACCGTCTGGCGACCAGCGGGGAACAGTGCCTGCCGATGGCGAGAGCAGGCGCGCCGGCCCGCCGTCGATCGATGCGATGTAGATGCGCTCGGCATCGCCATCAGGCCGTGTGAAGGCGATGGACCGTCCGTCGGGGGAGACGTCGGCAAAGGCCTCTCCCTGCTGGCTGTCGAACGACAGCAGCGTCGGTATGCGCTCTCCCAGAGGGAGCCTCGCGATCCGACGGGGCGCGTTCCACGTGTGAAAGAACAGCGTCTGGCCATCGGGCGCGTACCGCGGGTATACCTCGCCCGCTTCGCCGGAGGTCAGCTGTCTGGCAGCCCCGCCTTCGGCCGGCATCGTCCAGATGTGCCACGTGCCGTCGACCTCGCTGCGGCTGAAGGCAATCTCCCGTCCATCGCGCGAGAAGACCGGCGCCCAGACGAACGGCGAGTGCGAGAGCAGCGTTCTGGACGTACCGGCCGCGAGATCGTGGAGCTCGAGCGTGCTCCGCCAGCGCGAATTCACGAACGCCACCGTGCCGTCGGCGGCCACGCTTGGCGACTCGTCCGGTCCTGCGCCGGTGGTGAGGCGCACGGGCGGGCCGCCCGAGAGCGGCAGGAACCATATGTTCGTTGCGCCGCCGCGGTTCGAGGCGTGGACGATGCCTCTGCCGTCGCTCGTAAAGGAGGGCGCGTCGGAGAAGACCGCCGCGGGCTCGTCGATGAGGAGCCGCGGCTCTCCACCGGCAGCCGGCACCATCCACAGCTCGGCTGCGATTCCCCCGGTGCCGCGCACGAGCGCGATCGATCGGCCGTCGGGCGACCACGTGGGGCTGCGCAGAAACGGGTATACGCTGTCGCTCCACAGCAGCACGCGGGTGTCCGAGCCATCCACGGCGGAAACCGCCAGCGCCATCCGCGCGCCCTCGTCCGTCCTTGTGATGCAGGCGAGCTGCCGGCCGTCCGGCGACCAGGCGGGGTGCGAGGCACGGGCAACCTTCGCGATCACATCACCACCAAGCGCGGGGAGCACGCGCACCTCGGGCAGCGCGTTCGGCCCGTCGCGGCGCGTGAACGCGATCCGCTCGCCGTCGGGCGAGAACCGCGGCGTTTCTTCACGCGCGTCATCGTCTGTCAGGCGTACCCGGGCGCCGCCCGAAACGCGTGCCGTGTAGAGATCGCTGCGGCCATCGGATGTTTCGACGATGTAGGCGAGCATGCGCCCGTCGGCCGACAACGCTGGATCGAACGTGCGATTGTCCGACGAGCCGATCTTCGTCAGCCTGCCTTCGACGGCGCTGCGTTCCCACGGATTGGAGGGTCTGAGGAACAGCCACGCCGCGAGGGCGGCGGCTCCCACGAGCGCCGCGCCCCCCAGCCACGCCCACCTCGGGCGGCTGTCCGCGGCAGCCACGGAAGGCAGCGTCGCGTGCACGTCCGACTGAACGGCTTCGAGCGCGGCGCGTGCCTCGCCGGCGCGCTGGTAGCGCTGCGCGGGGTCCTTGGCCAGGCACCGCATGACGATCGTCCGCAGAATCGGGGGCACGTGCGCGGGGAACGGCGCCGCGGGCGACCGCAGGATCGCGGCGGTCAGCTCGTACTGGTTGCGGCCCTTGAACGGCAGTTCGCCGGCCGCCATCTCGTAGAGCACCACGCC
>DATIEW010000061.1:0-2238 GCA_035455585.1 Vicinamibacterales bacterium
GAACCGCACCCGCGCATGCTCGACCGGTTCCTCGTCATCGCCGAGGCGAACGCGCTCGCGGCCCGCCTCGTGATCAACAAGGTCGATCTCGCGTCGGAGCCCGAGGTCGAGGCCCGCTTCGGCCGGTATCGCCGCATCGGCTACCCGCTCCACTGCACCAGCAGCGTTTCCTCGAGAGGGCTCGACGAGCTCCACGACGCGCTGCGCGCCCGGAGCTCCGTGCTCACCGGCCCGTCGGGCGCCGGGAAGTCCTCCCTGCTGAATACGATGTACCCGGGACTCGACCTCCGCGTGGGCGAGATCAGCGAGTCGGTCGAGAAGGGACGCCACACCACGGTGGGCGCCTTCATGCACCCGCTTCCCGACGGCGGCTACGTGGTGGACACCCCCGGACTGCGCGAGGTCGGCCTCTGGGGCATCCCGTCGGAGACGCTGGCGAGTTGCTTCCCGGAGCTCCGCGAGATCAGCCATGCGTGCCGCTTCACCGATTGCCGCCACGTCACCGAGCCCGATTGCGCCGTCCGCGCCGCCGTGGAATCGGGCGAGATCAGCGCGGAGCGCCACGAGAGCTACGTGACGCTGCTGACGGAGACGGTCGAGGCGGAACGCGTCTGGTGACTCGTGACTCGGTTTTCCCTGACGGGTGACGAGTGACGATCAACGGCAGGGCGTTACCCACACAGGACACGAGGCTGGAGCGCAAGGTGGCGCCCGGAACGTCCACCGGAACGCCGACGCACGTGTCACCAGGCACGAGTCACACCTCAAGGCGACAGCCGCTCGATCACCCACACCGATCCTTCCCTCCGGTACCGGATCCGGTCATGCAGGCGGCTCGGACGCCCCTGCCAGAACTCGAAGACCTCCGGCGTCACGCGATAACCGCCCCAGTGCGGCGGGAGCGGGATCTCGTCGCCGGGGAACTGGTCCATGACGCGCCGGACCTCCGCGTCGAGCCACGCGCGGTCGGCGATGACGCGGCTCTGCTGCGACGCCCACGCCCCGAGCCGCGCGCCGTGCGGTCGCGTGCGGAAGTACGCTTCCGAATCGGCGCTGCCCATCCGCGCCACGCTTCCCTCCACGCGTACCTGCCGCTCGATCTCTTTCCAGAGAAACACCAGCGCCACGAGCGGATTCCCGTCCAGCTCCACCGCCTTGCGGCTCCGGTAATCGGTGAAGAAGACGAGCCCGTCCTCGCCCGCGCCCTTGAGCAGTACCACGCGAGCCGACGGGACGCCGTCGGTGGTGCACGTCGCGAGCGACATCGCGTTAGGCTCCGGCACCTGCGCGGCGAGCGCGTCGGCGAACCAGCGCCGGAACTGCGCGACCGGGTCCGCGGCCACGTCGCTCACGTCGAGCGATGCCGTCGCGTACTCGCGCCTGAGATCAGTCAGGGACATGGGCGGGACGGGAAGTGGGTGGAGACGGCCACAAGTTACGGGCGGCCGCACACCGGGCGCGACCGTCACCCGCCGCGCCGCGCACCGATCACGGCGTAACGCTCAACAGAACCCCGCCGGGCCGCTATACTTCGCGGCTCACCCCCGACCCGCGACCGCTTCGCCGGACCGGGTCCGGGAACGAATTCGCGAATCTCCGGCTTGGTGCACTTCGGATGGCGGAACACGGCAAGAGTCGTCGAGAGCAGGACGAGGAGTTCGCTCGCGAGGCGCTTCCGTGGATGGAGGATGTCTACCGCTTCGCCCTGTCGCTCACCCGCGACCCGGCAGATGCGGAAGACATCGTCCAGGAAACGTTCCTCCGGGCGTATCGCTCCTGGCACACTTTCCAGCTCGGGAGCGATTGCCGCCGATGGCTCTTCACGATTTGCCGGAATGTCTTTCTGCGGACTCGCGAACGGGAACGGTTCGAGGTCGAGCTCGAGGACGGTGACGCCGAGGCGCTCGCCGCCGTTCGCGTGCACCAGCAGATGATGCAGGATGGCACCGACCGCATCCTGACACGCCTGGACCTCGGCCCGGCGCTGGCCCGGGCGCTGGACGAGCTGGAGGAGCCGTTCCGGTCCGCGGTCGTGCTCGTGGACCTCGAGGATCAATCGTACGAGACCGCGGCGCAGGTCCTCGGCGTGCCGATCGGCACCGTGCGGTCGCGACTCTTCCGCGGGCGCCGCCAGCTCCAGGAGCGACTGATGCACTTCGCGCGCGATGCCGGATTCAGCACCGCACGCGACAGCACCGGCAGCAGTGGCACCGGGGGTCACGGAGCGGCGCGCCATGC
>DATIEW010000062.1:0-5806 GCA_035455585.1 Vicinamibacterales bacterium
ATCCCCGGCCCACCGCCGAACGGCACGTCATCGACCACGCGGTGCCGGTCGGTGGTGAAGCCGCGCAGGTCGTGGACCTGCACGTCGAGCAGCCCGCGGTCGATGCCGCGTCCCACCACGCCTTCCGCCAGAGGCGCCTGCACCATCCTCGGGAAGATGGTCACGACGTCGATTTTCAGCAGCGTCGACGAGCCCACATCAGGTCCGTGGTTGCCGGCGGTGCCTGGCGCCTGCCGCCAGCCTGCGCGCCATCACCGTCCCGTGTCGTTCAGCTCGAGCAGCCCCTCGGGCGGCTGCACGATGATGCGCCCCCCTGCCGGGTCCACCTGCACGCAGATCTCGGCGACGAGCGGAATCAGCACTTCGCCGCGGGAGCCTTTCACGACAAGGCGGCTCCGCTCCATCGGACCCTCGACACCTACGACGCGCCCGATCATCTCACCGTGGGTGTCGTGCACCTCGCACCCGATCAGATCGTGCCGGTAATGGGTGCCCGGCGGCAGCGGCTCCACGTCCCCGGCGGCAATCCGCAGCTCGGCGCCGGCCAGTGCCTCGGCGTCGCTCATCGTTTCGACGCCCTCGAGTCCGACGATCGGCCGGTCCATGTGGAACCGGACGTCGCGGATACGGCGGGGCACGCTGTGTCCGCCCACCAGCAGCACTCGCCCCACCTTGAAGCGATCGTGGACGAAGTCAGTTTCCGGATTGACGATCACCTGTCCGCGATTGCCGTGGGCTCTCGCCACGCGGCCCACGAGCAGGGGTTCTTCAGCGCTCATGATCGCGGAACTCGAGCGTGGCCCGTGCGCCTTCGAGTTCCGCGGTCACGGCAACGAGCGTCCGCAGAGCCGACGCTGTCCGTCCCTGCCGTCCGATCACGCGGCCGAGATCGCCGGGCGCCATGAACAGCTCGATCAGCGTCTGTCCACGGTGCGGACGCTCCGTTACTTTCACGGCATCGGGGTGATCGGCCAGCGCGCGCGCGACGACCTCGACGACGTCCCGCGCGCGGCTCACGGCACGGGCTGCCCGTCGGCCACCGGCGCCGCCGGCAGGCGGGATACGAGCGTCCTGATGGTGTCCGACGGTTTCGCTCCCGACTTGAGCCAGTGCTCCAGCCGGTCGCGGTTGATGTCCAGCTGCTCCGGCTTCGTCCTCGGGTTGTAGTGCCCGAGCACCTCCACGAAGCTGCCATCGCGCGGCCTGCGAGAGTCGATCACCACCACCCGGAAGAATGACCGCTTCTTCGAACCCATCCGCCGCAAACGAATTGCCAACATGGTTGTTTACGCCCTCTACTATCGCAGCAACGACTTCGGCATCCCGAGCCCGCCGCGCTTCCTGCCGAGCCCGGCCATGCCGCCGAGCTGCTTCAGCATCTTCTTCATCTGCACGAACTGCTTCAGCAGACGATTGACTTCTTCGACCGAGGTCCCGCTTCCCTTCGCGATCCGCTTCCGGCGGCTGCCGTTCATGATCGCGTGGTTGCGCCGCTCCTTCGGCGTCATCGAGCAGATGATGGCCTCGACGCGCGCGAGCTGCGCTTCGTCGACTGCGTCCCTTGCACCGGCAAGCTGCTTGAGACTGCCCATGCCCGGCAGCATGCCCAGGATCTGCTCGAGCGGCCCCATCTTCTTGATCGTACGGAGCTGGTTGCGGAAGTCCTCGAGGGTGAACTCGTCGAGCCGGATCTTGCGCTCGAGCTGCTCGGCCTCTTCGAGCGAAACCGCCGCCTCCGCCTTCTCGATGAGCGACAGCACGTCACCCATCCCCAGCACCCGGGAGACGACGCGGTCGGGATGGAACGGCTCGAGGTCCTGCAGCCGCTCGCCGCTGCCGACGAACGCAATGGGAACGCCGACGACACCCACGACCGAGAGCGCCGCGCCGCCGCGCGCGTCTCCGTCCATCTTCGTCAGCACGACTCCCGTCACGCCGACGCGCCGGTTGAATTCGCCGGCGCTCTTGATCGCGTCCTGTCCGGTCATCGCGTCGGCGACGTACAGGAGATCCGACGGCCGCACCGCATCCCGGATCGCCTCGAGCTCGATCATCAGCTCGTCGTCGATGTGCAGGCGGCCGGCGGTATCCACGATCACGACGTCGAACCCGCTGTTCCGTGCGTCGGTCAGCGCGCCCGTCGCTCGCGTCACCGGGTTCATCTCTCCGGCCGGGTCGTGGACCCGGAGACCCGCCTGGCGCCCGACGAGGGACAGCTGCTCGATGGCCGCCGGCCGCCGCACGTCGGTCGAGACGACGAGCGGATGCCGTCCCTGCTTTGCCAGCCAGCGTCCCAGCTTCCCCGCCGTCGTCGTCTTGCCCGACCCCTGCAGGCCAAGCAGGAGGATGACGCGCGGCCTCGCCTGCGACGCCGGCAGCCCCCCGGTGGTGTCGCCGAAGAGGGCCAGCATCTCGTCGCGAACGATGCGGACGACCTGCTGAGCCGCCGTCAGACTCTTCAGGACCTCCTGGTCGACCGCACGGTCGCGCACCCGATCGATGAACGCCTTGACGACCTTGAAGTTGACGTCTGCCTCGAGAAGCGCCATCCGGATCTCGCGCAGCGCCACCTCGACGGTCTGCTCGGTGAGCCGGGCCTCGCCGCGGAGCGAGCGAAAGACCTCCTGCAGGCGGGAACTGAGCGATTCGAACATGGGTTGACGCTTCTTCCGGCCGTTCGCCGCGCAGATGGCGCGAAATGCCTCAGACGCAAACAGTTATAGTAGCCCGAAACGGGCAAAAACACCACTGGAGCCGTACCCGGCGGGGGACGCGCTCGCTGCCGGGTCGCGCCGCAGGAGCACCTCACACCGAGGACAGCTTGTGCCCGAGCTTGTCCTTCTTGGCCTTCAAGTAGCGGCGCATGTGCTCCGAGGGGGCGATCTCGAGCGGTATCCACTCGTCCACCGACAGCTTGTAGCCTTCGATCCCCACCAGCTTCCTGGGGTTGTTCGAGAGCAGCCGCATGGACATGACGCCGAGGTCCTTCAGAATCTGTACGCCGATACCGTAGTCGCGCTGGTCAGCCTTGAACCCCAGCCGCTCGTTGGCCTCGACCGTGTCGAACCCCTGATCCTGGAGCTCGTACGCCCGGATCTTGTTCGCCAGCCCGATGCCCCGGCCTTCCTGATTGAGATAGAGGAGCACGCCGCGTCCCTCTTCGGAGATTCGCGCCAGGGCCGTATCGAGCTGGAGGCCGCAGTCGCACCGCGCGGAGTGGAACACGTCGCCCGTCAGGCACCGTGAGTGCACCCTGACGAGCACACCCTGGCCGTCGCCGATGTCTCCCTTGACGAGGGCTACATGCGTCTCGCGATCGATGATGCTCTCGTACGCGAGAACGTGGAAGTCGCCGTGCGCCGTGGGAAGCGATGCCGCGGCGATGCGCCGGACCAGCGTCTCGGTACGCATCCGGTACTGAATCAGGTCCGCGATCGTGATCATCAGCAGCCGGTGCCGCTTCGCGAATCGCGCGAGTTCCGGGACCCGCGCCATGTTTCCATCCGCGTTCATGACTTCGCAGATCACCCCCGCGGGATAGAGCCCGGCGATCCGCGCCAGGTCCACGGCGGCTTCGGTCTGACCCGCGCGCACGAGCACGCCGCCCATGCGGGCCCTCAGCGGGAACATGTGGCCGGGCCGCGCGAGATCGGACGGCCGCGTGGACGGATCGATCGCCGCGCGGACCGTCGCGGCGCGATCCGCCGCCGAGATTCCGGTGGTCGTGACACCTTTGGCTTCGATCGACACGCAGAAGGCCGTGTCGAACCGCGCCGTGTTCTGGGGCACCATCAGCGGCAGATCGAGCTCGGCGAGGCGCTCCTCCGTCATTGGCATGCAGATCAGCCCACGGCCGTGCGTCGCCATGAAGTTGATCGCCGCCGGCGTCACCTTTTCCGCCGCGATCGTCAGGTCTCCCTCGTTCTCCCGGTCCTCGTCGTCGACGACGATGATCATCCCGCCGTCGCGGATGGTCTGGATGGCGTCTTCAATCGCGGCGAACGGTGACTTGGGCTTCCGGCCCTGGCGCTTAGGCATGGCTGCGGCCTGCTGGGGGACGTCCCTCTACGGCGTTCGCGGTTCGACCTCTCTGTGGAATTCGAGGGCCCGCACGACGTACTTCCCGAGGATGTCGCATTCGAGGTTCACGACGGTCTTCACCCGCGCCGCGCGGAGATTGGTCCGCTGAAACGTGAACGGGATGATCTGCACGTCGAACCGCCCGCCGGCAAGACCTGCGACCGTCAGGCTGATGCCGTCGACCGCTATGGAGCCTTTCCGCACGATGTACGGCGCCAGCCCCGGTGGGAACGCGATGGTCAGCCAGTACGAGTCCCCATCGGGACGCAGCCGCTCGATCGTGCCCGTCGCGTCCACGTGTCCCTGCACGAAGTGTCCGCCCAGCCTCGCGTCGGCGCGCAGCGGCCGCTCCAGGTTGACGAGCGCCCCGGGCCCCAGAAATCCGAGCGAGCTGACGCGGAGCGTCTCAGGCGAGACGTCAGCCTGCAGCGAGCCGTCCCCGGTGGCAACCACGGTCAGGCATACACCGTTGATCGCGAGGCTCTCCCCCGGCGAAAGCTCGCCGGCGAGCGGCGCCGCAACTCTCAGCCGTGATCCTGCCGGCGCGGCCGTCAGCGACTCGACCGTCCCGACCGCTTCAATCAGCCCCGTGAACATACCCCTCGATGAGCACATCCCCGCCGATTGGCTTCACCATCCCATCGCGAATGCCTGCGATCGTGCCGAGCGGAACCGCGTCCCAGCGCACACCCTGCGAGCCTGCCCAGGCCGGTGTCACGTACAGCTGCATCCGATCGACCAGCCGGGCATCCCAGAAGGCCCTGTGCAGAGTCGGCCCCCCTTCGACGACGAGCGAGAGGATCCCCGACGCACTCAGGCGCTCGACCGCTCCCCTCAGAAAATCGCACGATGAGAGCGGATCGTCGAACTGCTCGAGCCGCGCGCCCGCATCGACGAGCGTGCTGGCATGCACCCGCGCCCGGCGCACCGACGAGGCCAACGTCATGATTATCACCGGCCCGGACGCCTGCGTCGACAGCAGGCGGCAGCCGGGCGGCGTCCGCAGCCGCCTGTCGAACACGACGCGGATCAGGGGCCGGTGCCGGAAGACGCCCCGGGCCGTGAGCAGAGGATCGTCGGCAAGGAGCGTCTCCGACCCGATTCCGATCGCGTCGACTTCCGCGCGCTCCCGGTGGATCGCGCGATCGGCGGCCTCCCCGGTCAGCTTCGATCGGACCCCTGGCGCCGTCGAGACGCACCCGTCGAGGGTGAGGGCGACCTTGACGGTGGTCAGGGGCCGCCCGCGGCTGATGCACATGAAGAAAGGTCGGTTCAAACGGGCCGCGTCATCCTCGAGCACCCCGATGGACACCTCGACTCCGTGCTCGCGCAGATGGTCGAGACCACGGCCTGCCACGAGCGGATTCGGGTCCACGCCGGCGATGACCGCCCGGCGGATCCCGGCCTCCACGACCCGCGGGGCGCACGGTCCCGTCCGGCCGGTGTGGATGCAGGGTTCGAGCGTGCAGTACAGCGTCCCGCCACGTGCCCGCGTCCCGGCGTCGGCCAGAGCGAGGATCTCCGCATGCGGTCCGCCTGCACGCTCGTGCGCGCCGCGTCCGACGACCACGCCCTCTTCGTCGACGACCACCGCCCCAACCATGGGGTTCGGGCTCGTCCGGCCCCTTCCGCGCTCGGCGAGTCCGAGCGCGCGCGCCATGTACAGCGCGTCAGCGCCCGCGGTGCGGCTCACCATTTCTCCTGGAACAGCGCCTCGACGTACTCC
>DATIEW010000063.1:0-4442 GCA_035455585.1 Vicinamibacterales bacterium
CGCCTCCATGTGACCGGACGTCTGGATCACGCGCTGACGAAGTCGCACCTGCTCCGCTCGAGCCTGGTTACCGCCGACAGCGATCGGCGCAACCTCGGCGTCGGCAACTTCGATCTCGACGACCGCGCGTACTCCAGGCGGACACGCGATCGCATTCTGCGGTTCTCGGAAAGCGGCCCCTGGGGCCGCTCGATCTTCGCCGAGTCCCGGCTTCAGCTCCGCTGGCAGTCCACCGGATCGTCTTCGGTCCTCGAAGCGCCGACGGTGAAGGTGCTCGACGCGTTCACGTCGGGCGGCGCGCAGCAGGCCGGCGAACGACGGGCCACGGGCATGGAATTGGCGACCGACGTCGACTGGACCCGAGGACGGCATGCGGTGAGGGCGGGCCTGCTCGTGGAGGCCGGGTGGTATCGCAGCGATACCTGGACGAACTATCTCGGGACGTTCACGTTCACCAGCCTCGCCGACTTCGAGGCCGGCCGGCCTGCCAACTGGACGCGCCGCGGCGGCGATCCGCGCGTGACGTTCTCGCAGTGGCAGGCCGGCATCTACATCCAGGACGACTGGCGCGTCCGGCAGAACCTCACCGTGAGCGCCGGCCTCCGCCAGGAGGTCCAGACGAACCTCGGCGACCGACTGAATCTGGCGCCGCGGTTCGGCATCACGTGGTCGCCGTTCACCCACGGCCGGACGACGGTGCGCGCCGGCGGCGGCATCTTCTACGAGTGGCTGGACGCGGAGATCTTCGAGCAGACGCTCCGCGTCGACGGGGTCCACCAGCGGGACCTGGTCGTCACCAATCCGGGATATCCGGATCCTCTCGGCGGCGGCGCCGCGCAGGAGATCCTCCCGGGGGGCAAGTACGTGCTGTCGCCTGATCTCGTGATGCCGACGCGCGTGCTGACGAACGTCGGCGTCAGCCACCGGTTCCTTCCTACGTTCAGCCTCAACGTGAGCTACAGCCGGAGCCGCGGCTACGACCGGTTCCGCGGCCGGAACATCAACGCCCCCGATGCGAGCGGCAACCGGCCGGACCCGACGATCGGCACCGTCACGCAGGTCGAGTCGACCGCCGGCTTCCGCGGCGACACGATCAGCGCCGGCATCAACTTCAATGTTCCCGCGCGGCGCATGTTCATGTTCGCCAACTACGCGTGGATGCGGCAGGAGAACGACGCCGACGGCGCGTTCAGCCTGCCCGCCGGCAGCTACGACCTCGCCGCCGAATGGGGCCCGGTCACCGGCGTGCCACGCCACATGGTCAGCGCGATGCTCACGACGTCGCTCTGGAAGAACCTCCGCGTCGGCGTGAACGCCATCGCCCGCTCAGGCGCGCCGTACAACATCACGACGGGGCGCGACGACAACGGTGATACCGTGTTCAACGACCGGCCCTCCGGCGTCGGGCGCAACAGCGCCAGAGGCGAGGGGATGTGGGATGTGAGCGCGAGGGTCGGGTATACGTTCGGCTTCGGTGACCGGCCCGTCGATGCCGGAGGCACGGGAACCCCCACGGTCGTCGTGCACCGGGCCGGCGGCAGCGGATCCGATCTGCTCGGGGCGCTCGGCGGGGGCGGCGCAGAAGACAAGCGCTTCCGAATCGAACTGTTCGCCACCGCCTCGAACCTGTTCAACGTCGTCAATTCCACCGGCTACTCCGGCGTGATGACATCGCCGTTCTTCCTCCAGCCGACCGCCGCGATGTCGGGCCGGCGCATCGATGTGGGGTTGAGGATGGGTTTCTAGCGCATTGCTTCAGGACATCCGCGCCGGAGCTCGTTTGTTTCGCCGCTCGCCCTCCTTTGCCGCGCTGGTCGTGCTGACGATGGCCGTGGGAATCGGCGGCACGGTCGCCATGTTCAGCGTCGTCGACAAGGTGCTCTTCACAGATCTGCCGTACCGGGACCCGGCACGGATTGCGATGATCTGGAACAGGCACGCCGCCACGGGGTCCGACAAGGTTCAGATCTCCGGCCCCGATTTCCTGGACTATCGCGAGCAGACCTCGTCCTTCGAGGAGCTGGCGTTCCTCCACAACGCCACCGACAACACGCTCACCGATGGGGAACGAGCCGAGCAGGTCGACGTGGGCTACGTGTCGGCGAACTTCTTCAGGTTCCTGGGCGTCGAGGCGACCGTCGGACGGACGTTTTCAGCTGAGGAAGACGCGACGGCCGGGAACAGCATCGGCGAGGTGGGCCCGGCGGTCATCAGCCATGGGCTGTGGGCCCGGCGGTACGGTTCCGACCCCGGAGTGCTCGGCCGCACCGTGTATCTCTCAGGCCGGCCGGTCCAGATTCTCGGCGTAACGCCGCCCGGCTTCCGCCTCATCCTGCCGTACACGCCAGGCGCCGCCATGAGCTCGGGGGCCAATGACGATGCCGACGTGTGGCGCGTCCTTCCCGAGCGGGCGTTCCCGGACATGCCCAGATCGATGGCCGTAATTCGCGTGCTCGGCCGCCTTGCGCCAGGAATGACGCTGTCGGATGCCCGACACGAGTTCGACCGTCTGGCCGATCGCCTGCGCGGCAGCCACCAGGTCCATCAGGAACGGGAGACTTCCATCGAGATCGTCCCGCTGCATGCAGAGGTCGTCGGACACGTTCGGGCGATCATCCTGGCGCTCTTTGGCGGCGTGGCGGTCGTTCTGCTGATCGCCTGCGCGAACGTCGCCAACCTTATCTCCGTGCAGAGCAACAAGCGGTCGCAGGAGATCGCCGTCCGCTTCGCCCTCGGCGCGCGCCCCGGCCGGATCGTCCGCCAGTGCCTCACGGAGCACGCCCTGCTGGCGGGCGCCGGCGCCCTCCTCGGCATCGTGTTCGCGCACGTCCTGATCCGCGCCATTGTCGGCATCGCCCCGCCCAACGTCCCGATGATCGATCGAGTTGTCATCGACCTCCGGACACTCGGCTTTGCGATTGTCGTTGCGACGGCGACGACGCTGATGTTCGGGCTCTGGCCGGCGTTCCGGGCGGCAAGTACACCGACTGCCACTCATCTCTCGACCACGGCGCGCAGCGCGATCGGCCGCGGCAATCGGTTCCGGAGCGGAATGGTCACCGCGGAGATTGCCTTGTCGCTGGTGCTCCTGGTTGCCGGCGGCCTGCTGATCCGCAGCTTCGTGGAACTGCAGGCTGCGAACCTCGGATTCGAACCGGCAAAGGTGTTCACCGCCAGGATCGCGCTGGGGCCGGGGAAGTACAACGATGAGGCTCTCCGTCGCCGGTACTGGGATGCCCTCAAGGAGGAGCTCGATCGCCACCCCGCGATCGAGAGCGCCGGCTTCGCCTGGCCGCTGCCATTCTCCGGACAGGGAGCCGAGGTGCCGTATGACACCTCGGCCAGCGGCTCGCCGGGGTGGGGCCGGAACGTCGCGTTCACCACCTCAGCCTTCCTCGGCTACTTCGAGACGATGAAGGCGGAGGTGCTCGAGGGCCGGGTCTTCCAGGAGCGGGATCTCGCTCGTGCCGGGGAGATTGCCGTCGTGGACGACGGCGTGGCGGAGCGGCTCTACCCCGGCGGCCTGGCCGTGGGAAGGATGCTCTGGGTGGAGGACTCCCGGAGTCGAGTGCGCCGTCCCCTGGAGATCATCGGGGTGGTTCGTCATATCCGGCACTCGCACGCCGTTGGGGCTGAACGCGAAGTCATCTACCGGCTGGTGCCGGCGGCGCGGAACCTTGCGGTCGTCGTCCAGGCCGCCGGCGGGACCGACCCGGTTATCGCGGAGCTCAGGCGGATATCAGGCGCGCTCGACCCGGATGTTCCCCTCTTCGACGAACGCACGCTGGCGAGCTACGTCGACGACCACGTAGCTCCGACCCGCTTCACGATGACGCTGGCAGCAACGTTCGGAGCCGTCTCGCTCCTGATGGCGACCGTGGGGCTCTACGGGGTCGTGTCGTACACGGTTTCGCAACGCACGCCGGAATTGGGCGTGCGCATTGCGCTCGGCGCCGGAGAGGGTTCGATCGTGCGATTGGTGATGGGGCGGGGCCTGGTCATGGTGGGCATTGGCCTCGCGGTGGGGCTCGTCGTTGCGTACGGCGTCGCCCGGGCGATTGGTGGGCTCCTCGTCGAGGTCCCGGCCAGCGACCCGCTGACCTTCGGGCTCACCGCCGCCTTGCTGGCGGCTTCCGCGCTGGTCGCCTCGTACGTGCCGGCCAGGCGAGCGGCCAGCCTGGATCCCGCAGTCACGCTGCGCGCCGAGTAGCAGGAGTCGTGTCACGCGCGCTGGAAATACCGATCGGCGGCGAGGAAATACGGCAGTGCGAGCGCCGCGAGCAGGGCGGCGGACCCGAACGCCGCAGGGTAGCCGTAGTGATGAACCAGAAAGCCCATGGCGGTCGAACCGGTGCCGATCCCCGTATCGAACGCCGCGAGGATCGCGCCGAACGCGGCGCCCCGGCGCTCGACACCGACACCCTGCATCACGTAGCCAACGT
>DATIEW010000064.1:0-7096 GCA_035455585.1 Vicinamibacterales bacterium
CGACGTGCCGCTGCTGAGCGGCCTCGCGGCCGTCGCCCGTGGCACCTGGCACCATCTGCTCGGACGCTACGGCCCGGCGTGAGCCGCCCAGCGCCCGCAGGTCGGCGTCCAGCAGCGCCACCTCTTCGACCAGCCGTTCGATCTGGCGCCGCTGCCGGGAAATCACGACCGAGAAATGCAGTGACGCCACGAAGCCGAACAGGATCAACGGAAGGAGGAGCAGCGCCGGCGGGTAGTGCACCCCCAGCATCTCCGCCGCTGTGTGCAGAACGGCTGGCCAGAGTGACAGGACGAGCAGGGCGCCGGCGCAGACGATCCAGATGACCGAGTATTCCTCGGTCAGCTTGCGCCGCCGCACCAGCTCCAGCACGCCGGCGAGCAGGAGCACGCTCACCCCGCCGGACATCACGTGCACGAGGTCAGTCACCGCTCGCCCCCTCTTCCTGTTCGACGCGCCGCGTCGGGACGATCACAAGAGCAAGGAGCGTCCGCGCCAGGGCGGTTCCGGTGCGGGACCACGTCAGCGACGTTTTTCCCGCGCGCCGCGGCAGCGTCCGAACGGGGATCTCCGTCACCCTGAGACCGTGGCGATGGAGGAGCAGCCTGAGTTCCGGCTCTGGGTAGCCGGTCGGATGGTGGCGAGCCAGCAGCCGCAACGCCCGGGGTCCGAACAGCCAGTAGCCCGACGTCGCATCCGTGATTCGCTCTCTCGCGAGCAGCGTCAGCAGCAGCGACAGGCATGCCTTGCCGAGACTCCGTCCTGAATGCGCACCCCGCCCGAGGTACCGGGACCCGACAGCGGCGTCGGCCTCGTCACCGAGCACCGGGCTCAGAAGGCGGGCGATGTCCCGCGCGCGATGCTGTCCGTCGCCGTCTATCCGGACGACGCGGTCGTAACCGCGCCGAACTGCGTACTTCAGCCCTGCTCTGACCGCCCCTCCCACGCCCAGGCGATCCGGTAGCGTGAGCCAGGACACGCCGAGCCGCGGGAGGAGAGCGGTTGTCTCGTCGGTCGAGCCGTCATCGACGATGAGAATGTCGAGGTCGGGCAGGATCCCGCGAATGTCTCGCACGACGCTCTCGAGGTTGGCGGCCTCGTTGAAGGCCGGAACCACGGCCAGCAGGCGGCAGGACGAGTCCCGGTCCTGCAGACGCACGGGCCGCCGCGTGAACGCGCGAGCCCTGCGCGGCATGCTGTGCTGGGGCGAACGGCCGGCACCCGCAGCCCGACGCGCCGCCCACAACGTGATCGCCGCGGCCCACGCGAGATCCCTCAGGAGATGGACGGCCGGAAACGCCAGCGGGGCCGGATCCCCGGTGCAGCGCCAGGCCGCGATCCCGGCGACGAGCCGCTCGACGACGACCAGGCCCGCCAGGCCCGCCGCGGCCTTCGCGAAGGGCGCCTCTGGAGCCAGACCAGACGCCTGACCGACGGCCGCCAGCAGCAGGATCAGCACCGCGAGCATCACCGGAGCATGCAGCATCATCAGGGTGCCCGAGACGGCATCGCCGCCAGCACGCCGTGGGTGCCTGGCGATCAGGTCGAGCCGGCCGTAGCCCATGCCGAACTGCTGACGCAAATAGCCCACAAGATCGTCCCGCCACCGATGGACGCTGCGCGCGTCCCGGCAGAAGGCGAGCAGGTGTCCCGAGTCGGCGAGGCGATAGCTCAGGTCGTTGTCGGCGCCGTATCCGAGCGATTCGTCCAGCAGTCCGACGCTGTGCAGGGCATCTGCGCGGTAGACCGTGTTGCCGGTGCAGACGTGATCGACGAACGATCCCCCGATACGCGCGTACCGCAGTTCGAGGTCTCGCCCCATCATCCGCGCCCAGAAGCTCGCATCCGTGGCGGTGACGTAGCAGCCCTGTGCGGCCGCGACATTCCTGTCCGTGAGTGCCTCGAGCAGCGCGCACAACCAGCCGGGCTGCACGATCACGTCCTGGTCGACCTGACAGATGTACTCGCAGCGAGCCTCCCGTATGCCTGCGTTGATGGCCGCCGCGTAGCCCCTGTGCGAGCCGCTCAGCAGCCTGATCCGTCCGGCAGCCTCCTGCTCGTGAAGGTACTCCACCGACCCGTCGGTGCTGCCGTCGTCGACGACGATGATCTCGTCGGGACGTCCGGCGCACTCGGCTGACACCGCCTCGAGCACGGCGGGCAGGAATCGCCGGCCGTTGTGCACGGGAATCACGACGCTGACGGCGGCCCTACACGTCATGAGACTGCCGACCGAGGACGGCCGACTGACTGCCGACTGTGACTGTCGACCGGCGACCGGCGACGGGCGACCGCCGACTGACTGCCGACTGTGATTGTCGAACGGCGACCGCCGACTGACGACTCGCCAGCACGTCCAGGTAGAGCCCTTCGAGCTGTTCGCAGACCGAGTCGGATCCGAACAGCCGCCTGACGCGTTCCGCCGCCTCTCGCGCGCCGAGTCTCCAGGGGCCCGGCGCGCCGAGCACTTCCTCTATCGCCTGCGCGAGGATCCGTGGGTCGCCGTAAGGGACGATCCACCCCCCGCCGGTCATCCCGACAATCTCACCACAGCCGCTGTCGTTCGATACGATGACCGGGGTTCCGCACAGGAGCGCTTCCAGTGGAACGAGCCCGAACGCCTCGTCGCGCGAAGGGTACACGACGACGTCGGCGGCTGCGAGCGCCTCGAGGCGCTCACGCCCGCGGAGCAGGCCGACCCGCGTGACACGCCGCGTCAGCCCCAGCCGCCGCGTGAGTCGATCCACGGATCGGCCGGAGCCCATGTCGTTGCCCGCGACAACGAGGTGTACCGGCGTTCGAGCGAGCAACGCGGCGGCGCGGAGCAGGACGTCGACGCCCTTGCGCGGCGTGAGCTTGCCGAGGAACATCACGACGGGATTCGAGCCGAGGCCGTGCGCGCGGCGGAAGGTACTTCCCTCCGGCACGTCGGCGAATTCCTGCTCGTCCAGCGGATTCGGCACGACTGGCACGCGGTGGGCGCTCAGGCCGAGCGCCATCAACTGCTCGCGTTCGGCCTGGCTGACGGCGAGCACACGGCTCGCGCCGGCCACGATGCGCCGGCCAACCGCGGCGTCGAAGAGGCGCTTGGCCAGGATCCGCCGTTCGATGGCCGGCGCCGTGCCGTTCGGGGAGAGGAGGTATGGCACGCCGGCTCGACCCAACGCGCGGGCTGCAGCGACGCCCGGCAGGTTGCGGCAGGCGTGCAGATGGGCGATGTCGAAAGCGTCCGCGGCGTCGCGAAGGAACCGCCGCAGCCCGAGTGGCGCAAAGGCCTGCCAATGGTACGCGAGGTGGTTCGATACGTTGGGAAAGATGCGGACGTCCAGTCCGGGCAATGACGGGCCGCCATCATCGGCGCGAAGCCGCCGCGCCGAGTCGCACGCGTCCGTCGTGCAGACAGTCACGTGATGGCCGCGTCTCGCCAGGCCGCGGGCCATGGCCGAGGCCGCGCGCGGGATACCGCCATACGCCCACGCACCTTCGAAAAAGGGAACCACGTGCAGGATGCGAAGAGACGACATCACCCGACCGGGTGACCTATAGTATCAGTGTTTTCACACGGCCCATGGTTTCAGCGGCAACCTCTCTTGCACCACGAGCGACCGGGCACTTCGGCGGCCTCGTCTGGACCCTGATTCGAACCGACTTCAAGACGCGGTACCACGGAACCCTCGGTGGCTTCGCCTGGGCGCTTCTGAAGCCGCTGACGATGTTCCTCGTGCTCCTGGCGGTCTTCTCGTACGTCTTCGCGGGAGAGCGCCAGTACAAGCTCGACCTGATCATCGGGCTCTTCCTGTACGAGTTCTTCCAGGAAGCCACCAGAACCGGTCTGCTGTCGCTGCGCGCCAAGGGGTATCTGCTCACGAAAGCCCGGTTTCCATCCTGGATCGTGGTGGTCACGTCCGCCTCGAATGCGGTCATCACGCTCGCGCTGTTCTCGACGGTGCTCCTGCTGTTTCTGGCCATGACCTCGCACCCGCCGGTGCTGCTTCACGCGGCGCTCTATCTGCTCTACCAGGTTCACTACTTCGCGATCGTGACGGGCTTCTCGCTCGCCGCCAGCGTTCTGTTCATGCGATTCCGCGACCTCAACCAGATCTGGGAGGTCGTGACGCACGCGGGGTTCTTCATCGCGCCCATCATCTACCCGCTCGAGATCCTCCCCGAGCACGTCCACGTCTATCTCTATCTCTGGCCGCCCACCCCCGTGATTCTCTTCTCGCGCAGCGTGCTGGTGGACGGGCAGGTCCCCTCGATGCTGGCGCATCTCCTGTTGACGGCCGAGACCGTCGCGGTTCTGACCATCGGGATCGCCATCTACAGGCTGCGCGCGCCCCGGGTGCCCGAGTACCTGTAATGGCCCCGGTGGTCGAAGTCCACGACGTCGGCAAGCGCTTTCTGATCCCCAGGGTGCGGCGGGAGACGCTTCGCGAGCACGTGCTGGATCTGTTTCGCCCGATGCCCTGCGAGCGCCTCAACGTCCTCGACGCGGTGTCGCTCGAGCTTCGACCGGGCGAGAGCCTCGGGCTGATGGGCCGCAACGGCAGCGGAAAGAGCACGCTGTTGAGGATCATCGCCGGCATCTACCAGCCCGATTCGGGTACGGTGCTGCGGCGTGCGCCGGTGACGCCCATCCTCGAGCTGGGCGTCGGCTGGAACCCGGATCTGGATGCCGTGGACAACATCGAGCTGCTCGGAACGGTGATGGGGCTGTCGCTGAGGGAGCTGCGCGGCGCGACCGCGGAGATCCTCGCGTTTGCCGATCTGCAACGCTTCGCCCGGCTCGAGCTGCGGCACTATTCGAGCGGAATGGCTGCGCGTCTGGCGTACGCCGTCGCGTTCCGGGCCGTGCGGGAGGTCCTCATCCTGGACGAGATCTTCGCGGTCGGCGACGCCGGCTTCAAGGAGCGCTGCCAGGCGCGCTACCGGGACCTGCACCGCGCCGGCCATTCGATGCTGCTGGTCAGCCACGATCCGCGGACGATTGCCGCGTTCTGCGAGCGCGCGCTCCTCCTCGAACGCGGCCGGATCGTCATGGGCGGGCCCGCCCCGAAGGTCGCGGAGCGGTATCTCCGCCTGCTGACCGACGGCGCGCCCGATCGGCTCCTCGAGCAGGCCGCACACTGATGGAGACACCGCGGATCTCGGTCCTGCTGCCCTGCTTCAACGACGGCGCCTGGCTGGACGACGCCGTTGGAAGCGTGCTGGATCAGACATATCGACGCCACGAGATTCTCATCGTCGACGACGGTTCGACCGATCCGGCTACGGTCGAAACGCTGAAGCGGTGGACCCTGCCCGGAAGCCGCGTCCTGCGAACGGCGAACAGGGGGCTGCCGGCAGCGCGCAATCATGCCGCCGCGCACGCCACGGGTGATTTCTTCTGCGCGCTCGACGCAGACGACAGGCTCGCCCCGACCTGGTTCGAGAAGGCGATCGGGGTCCTCGACGCAGACCCGGACTGCGCCTTCGTGTCCCACTGGCTGGAGGCATTCGGCGACGAACGGTGGACGTGGAAGCCGGAACGCTGCGATCTGCCGGCGCTGCTCGCGCGCAATACCGTCAACGGCGCCGCGCTCGTCCGCCGCTCAGCCTTCGAGGCGGTAGGAGGCTACGAGGAGACCATGCGCGAGGGGTGCGAGGATTGGGACTTCTGGCTGCGGCTCGTCGAACGTGGGTTCCGCGGCACGATTCTGCCGGAAGTCCTGTTCCACTACCGCCGCCGGGCCGGGTCGATGAGCCGGATGATGACCGATGCGGCACGGTATCGGCTGCCGCTCGAGACGCTCGTGAGCCGGCACGAGGCCGCCTACCGGCAACACCTCGTGGCGGTGATGCTGGCCGCAGAATCGGAAGCGCTCGATCTCCGGAGCGAGCTTGGGAGTCTCGTGCGCGACGAGATGACGGTGCTGCAGCCCCAGCTCGACCGCGCGCGGGAGGAACTCACGGCGGCGCGCGAAAAGGTCGATCGCCTTCGCCCCACCGTCGAGGCTTTGAGAGACCGTGAACGCTTCGCTGTCGAGGCGCGTGAGCTGCGCCGGGAGGTTGCCGCACTCCGCTCGTCATGGAGCTGGCGGCTGACGGCGCCCATCCGCAAGGCCTGGGGCTGGTTCCTGCGATTCCAGCGATGACGCCGCTCGACATTTCTGTCGTCGTCGTGTCAGCTGGCGAGGGCACGCGCGCGTTCGTGCGGACGGTAGACTGCCTGCAACGCCAGCGCGTACGCCCCCGCAGACTGCTCCTGGCGTGCCGGGCCGAGGGGACGACCGACGTGTTGCGATCCACCGCATCGCGTGCCGGCGCAACGCTGACCGATGGAGCCACCATTCCGGCGGCGTTGAATGCGGCCGTCATCGATGCGGACGCCGGCGGTATTCTCGTGGTCCCGGGCGGCTATCGCCCCGGGCCGGACTGCCTGGACGTCTGCAGCCGGCGGCTCGCCGAGTGTCCCGGGATCGACGTCCTCGTCCCGGCGATTCGCGTGGAGTCCGCAGACGGTCTGCGATTCCGTCTCCGCGAGCCCACCGACCTTTCTTTGCCCGCCCTGCTGGCCGAGCCAGGCCTGATGCCGCCGGTTATCTGCTTTCGACGCGCGGCGTGGAGCCGCCTGCGCGGATTGGACGAGTCCGCCGGCGTGCTCGCCCTCTACGATCTCGTTCTGCGAATGCTCGAGACGGGCTCGACGGTCGCCACCGCAGAAACCATTGCCGCCTGCGATGTCACCCAGTGTGACGAGTGGCCGCCCCGCGATATCGACCGGACGGCATACCTCGATCTTCTCCGCGGCGTCTATTCGAAGCATCAGCCGGCGCTCGAAGCGGTGATGACCGAGGTACTCGTCCGCCGGCAGATTCTGTTCGGGACACTCCGGGACGAGCATCGCGGCCAGGTTGCCCGCCGCGATGCCGGTCTCGCCGAGCTGGACCGCCTGCGCGCGGAAACAGCCCACCTGCGGGCCTGGCTCTCCCATCACGGAATCGACGCGCTCGACTGGGGAGATCTCAGGCGCTCGAATCCGGTCAGCCGCAACTGGGGCTACGACCGCGGAACGCCGATCGACAGGCATTACATCCACGAGTTCCTCGCGTCGCATTC
>DATIEW010000065.1:0-4079 GCA_035455585.1 Vicinamibacterales bacterium
ACTTTCACCACGTCGTCCGCCGGCTGGTCGCGGGCGACGCCCACGGGTACTACGAAGACTACATGGGGACCACCGAGGAGCTGGCACGCACGATCGCGCAGGGATGGCTGTTCACGGGGGAACACTCGCGGCACCTCGGGATGATGCGCGGCACCGATCCGTCCTCCATCCCGATGTACCGGTTCATCGTCTGCGTCCAGAACCACGACCAGGTCGGCAACCGTGCGTTCGGCGATCGCCTCCACCAGCGCGTCGACGCGGCGACCTGGCGCGCGATCAGCGCGCTGCTGCTGATGGTGCCGATGACGCCGCTGCTCTTCATGGGTCAGGAGTGGGCCGCGAGCGCGCCCTTCCAGTACTTCACGGATCTGGAGCCGGAGCTCGGAAAGCTCGTGACGGCGGGGCGGCGCGGCGAGTTCCGGCACTTCCCCGAGTTTGCCAGACCCGATGCAAGCGAGCGCATCCCCGATCCCCAGTCGCCGGCGACCTTCGAAAGGAGCCGGCTCGGCTGGGACGAGCGGGACGAGCCCGATCACGCGCGCGTGCTTGCCCTCTATCGCGCGTTGCTCGATCTCCGGCGGAGGGAGCCCGCGCTCGGGGCGAGCCACGCGCTCGCCGGCGAGGCGTTTCCGCCCGACGAGGATTCGCTCGTCATGAAGCGCACCGCGGGTGACGCCGAGTATCTCGTGTTCGCGCGGCTGCGCGGATCGGGGCGCATCGACGCCGGGGCCGGCCTGTCCACCGGGGCGGGCGGGTGGGAGGTCAGGTTGACGACGGAGGAGCCGCGCTTCTCGGCGGATCCGCGGCCGCCCCGCATCGAAACAGCCGGCGGTCGGCCGGTCGTCTGCTTCGACAGGCCGGGCGCGGCAATACTGAGGGCCCGTCCGTGAATAGGTGTGCCACTCCTGGTCGTCGAGGCGCCCGCATGGCAAGGCGCGAGGAGCGCGCATACCGGGAGTATGTAAGCGACGAGCAACGCAGCAATGCGGGATGCATCGGCGGCCAGGGTGGCACACTTATTCACGGACGGGTCCTCAGGGCCCGGACCGGGCGATGAGCGCGCAGCGCCCGCGCCATGTCCCGGCGAGCACGTACCGGCTGCAGCTGCACGCGGGATTCCCGTTTGCGGCGGCGGCCGAGGTGGCCCCGTACCTGGCGAGGCTCGGCATCGGCGCCTGCTATCTCTCGCCCTACTTCACGGCCGCGCCCGGCAGCACGCATGGCTACGATGTGTGCAACCACAACGAGATCAACCCGGAGCTGGGAGGGGCTGCGGCCCACGCGGACTTCAGCTCCCTGCTGGCGGAGCTCGGGCTGGGCCACATCGTGGATGCCGTGCCGAACCACATGGGCATCGGCACCGGCACGAACGCGTGGTGGCGCGACGTCCTCGAGAACGGCCCCTCGTCGCCGGCGGCGCGCTTCTTCGACATCGACTGGACCCCGGTGAAGGCCGAGCTGCACGCGAAGCTGCTGCTGCCAATCCTCGGCGACCAGTACGGCAGGGTGCTGGAGCGCGGCGAGCTGCAGCTCGCGTTCCGGGACGGCGTGCTGGTCCTCAACGTCTTCGACCAGGAGCTGCCGGTGAACCCCAGGCAGGCGCCGCGCGTGTACCGCCGCGCCATCGAGCCGCTGATGGCGGTCCTCGGCGCGGACGATCCCCAGCTTCACGAGTTCCTGAGCATCATCTCGTCGCTCGAGAACATGCCGGCCTACACCGCGCGCGACGAACAGCGGATCGTCGAGCGCCAGCGCGAGAAGGAAGTGGCCCGCGCGCGGCTGGTCCGGCTCGTCAGCAGCTCCCCCGCGATCCGCGACCACATCGATGCGGCGGTGCAGCAGGTCAACGGCCAGGTTGGACGTCGTGAGTCCTTCGACGCGCTGCACGAGCTGCTAGAGGCGCAGGCCTACCGCCTGGCGTACTGGCGGACCGCGTCGCACGAGATCAACTACCGCCGGTTCTTCGACATCAATACGCTCGCGGGGCTGCGCGTGGAGGAGCCCGAGATCTTCGCGGCCACACACGCCCTGATCTCCGAGCTGCTTCG
Source organism: Vicinamibacterales bacterium (assembly GCA_035455585.1). Lineage (GTDB taxonomy): Bacteria > Acidobacteriota > Vicinamibacteria > Vicinamibacterales > 2-12-FULL-66-21 > DATIEW01. The sequence goes on from DATIEW010000065.1 coordinate 2,049, forward strand.
CGCCGGCCTGGTCACCGGTGTGCGCGTCGATCATCCGGACGGCCTCTTCGATCCGGCACGTTACTTCGAGATGCTCGAGGATCTGGCCGCGCGGCAGGGCGGCGGACGCTCCGCGGATGCGTCACGCCCAGGCCCCCTCCTCTACGTGGTCGCCGAGAAGATCCTGTCGGGGCGCGAGCAGCTTCCGGCGCGCTGGGCGGTGCACGGCACGACGGGCTACAACTACCTCAACGACCTCAACGGCCTGTTCGTGGACCCGGGGTCCGCGCGGCGGATGCGCCGGGCGTACGCCAAGCTGACCGGCCGGACCGAGCCCTTCGGCGACGTGCTCTACCGCAGCAAGCGGTTGATCATGGAAACGGCGATGTCCAGCGAGCTGAACGTGCTCGCGCACATGCTCGACCGGATCGCCGAGAGCAGCCGCACGTCGCGGGATTTCACGCTCGAGAGCCTTCGCGCCGCGATCACCGAATTCGTCGCCTGCTTCCCCGTCTATCGCACCTACGTGGATTCGAACGGCTGGACGCCGGAGGATCGCGCGGTCGTCGTCCGGGCCATCGCGCGCGCACGGCGGCGGAACCCCGCGATGGAGGCATCGCTCTTCGACTTCCTGTTGGAAGTCGTCCTGCCGCGGGGTGCCGGGGAAACGTCGGGCGCCCGGGCGGTCGATCGGCGGGGCGGATATCCCCCGGCGGATGCGGAGGAGGCGAGGGCGCGGCTGCGCTTCGCGATGAAGCTCCAGCAATACACCGGGCCGGTGCAGGCCAAGGGGCTCGAGGACACCGCGTTCTATCGCTACAACCTGCTGCTGTCGCTCAACGAGGTCGGCGGGGATCCGGAGCGCTTCGGCCGGTCGGCGGAGGAGTTCCACGCCTCGTGCGCGTCCCGCCTGGCCCACTGGCCGTTCGAGATGCTGGCCACGGCCACGCACGACACGAAGATGGGCGAGGACGCGCGCGCCCGCATCAATGCGCTCTCCGAGATCCCCGACGACTGGGCCCGTGAGGTGGCGCGCTGGATGAGCCTCAATCGCATGCACCGCACGGTCGTCGACAACGAGCCGGCGCCGGACAGAAACGACGAGTACCGCTTCTACCAGGCGCTCGTGGGCATCTGGCCAGCCGCGGCCGGCCTGGCGGGAGCGCAGGAAGAACCGGAGGTGGCGCCGGATCTCATCGCGCGGATCCAGGGGTACATGATCAAGTCGGCCAAGGAGGCGAAGGTCCACACGAGCTGGCTGACGCCGAACCAGAAGTACGAGAACGCGATCCTGCGCTTCGTCGATCGCGTGCTCGGCCGGACCGGGCGAGGCCGGTTCCTGCCGGCGTTCCTGCCGCTGCAGCGCCGCGTGGCCCGGCTGGGGCTCGTCAACTCGCTCGCGCAGCTCACGCTCAAGCTCGGATCACCGGGCGTGCCGGACTTCTATCAGGGAACGGAACTCTGGGACCTGACGCTCGTGGATCCCGACAACCGACAGCCGGTGCACTTTGCGCAGCGCGAGAGGCTGCTGTCGGAGATCGAGCGCGTGCTCTCCCTCGATCAGATCGCCCGGGCCGGCGCCGTCGGGGATCTGCTCGAACGCTGGCCTGACGGCCGCATCAAGCTCCTGGTGACGGCTGCGGGCCTCCGCCTGCGCCGGGAGCTGCCGGAGCTGTTCCTGCAGGGACGCTACGTGCCGCTCGAAACGGAGGTCACGGTGTCCGCCGGGGTGATTGCCTTCGCGCGCGTCCTGGACGACCGCGCGGTGATCTTCGCCGCGCCGCGGCTGTGCGCGCCACTCGTGGACAGGGTGCAGGGCCTGCCACTTGGCGGCCAGTCCTGGAAGACCTCCCGGATCCTGATCCCGCCGGAGCTGTCGGGCCGCACCTTCCGCCACGAGATCACCGGCGCCGAGCTGAAGCCGGTCACCGCGGGCTCGCAGGCCTGGATATTCGCCGGCCAGATATTTGATGGAGTGCCCGCTGGAATAGTGCGGGCAGAGTGACAGTCGACAGTCGACGGTCGGCAGTCGGCAGTCACAGTCGCCAGTCA
>DATIEW010000066.1:0-2547 GCA_035455585.1 Vicinamibacterales bacterium
CGGCACGTCCACTTCGGATCCGCGCGCCGGGCTGCTGACGTAGCGCGCGTCGGTCGACACGCTCGGCGTATACGACAGGCGACTCTCGAGCACCGCCCGCTCGCTCAGCCCGCGCCCGGGCGGAACGCGGAAGCTGGCGGGCACGTCGGGCCAGCCGACGCTGGCCTGCAGCACGCGGTCGCCGCTCGCCGCGTCGATCAGGAAGACTCCCAGGAAGTCGTAGCCGAGCGCCTCGTCGTGGAGACCCTCGACCACCGCGCGGCAGACCTCCACCTCGCCATGCGCCGCGGCGATGCCCGTGCCGAGGCGGAGGAGGGCGGCCTGCCGGCGCGCCTGGCTCGCCTGCGCCGAACGCGGCTTGAGGCGCGCGGACTGGCGGCGGACCGTCATCGCGCACGCTCCGCAACATTCGGCGATCGACCCTCGTCGACCCGGGTCCGGTGTGCCTCGATCGCCGTCCGGAGCTGGGCCACCAGCGTCTCGGCGCCCACCGCGTCCTTCCGGACGACGCGCGCCACTCCCCCGTTCAACCGTTCGCGGTCGTCGTCGGTCAGGTCCTTCGCCGTCAGCACCACCACCGGAATCGCGGCAGTCGTGGCGTCCTTCCGCACGGCCTCCAGGAAGCCGAACCCGTCGAGCTCGGGCATCATGAGGTCGAGGAGGATCAGATCCGGCCGGCGCGCGGCGAGTTTCGCGAGCCCCACGCGTCCGTTTTCCGCCGTCGCGACCTCCCAGTCCTCCTTCGCCAGCGTCCGCTCCAGCATCGTCCGCGTCGCCGCGTCGTCTTCCACCACGAGCACCGCGCGCCGGCCGCCGCCAACATGCCGTCGCACGACCGCCGAGAGCCGGCCGCGATCGATCGGCTTGGTCAGGTACTCTGCCGCGCCGAGCGCCAGGCCCAGCGGCTTCTGATCCGTCACCGTCAGCATGATCACGGGGATGTCGGCGACCTCCGGGTCCGCCTTCAACGCCGTCAGGACGGCCCAGCCGTCCATCCCCGGCATCAGTACGTCCAGCGTGATCGCGTCCGGCCGCAGCTCGCGGGCCCGTGCCAGCCCCGCGCTTCCGCTGGCCGCCTCTTCCACGCGGAAGCCGTCCTTCGTGAAGATCCGGCGCAGTACATCCCGCGCCGCCGGGTCGTCGTCGATCACGAGAACCGTCGCGATCTGCTGCGGTTCCGATTCGGCGACGGGGGCGCTCGTGCGGGCGGCGGTCGCGTCCGGTTCGGCCACCTCCCGGGGAAGCCGCATCGTGAATCGAGTGCCTTCCCCAGCTCCGCTCCCGACGGTGAGATCGCCTCCCATCATCCGGCAGAATTGCCGCGAGATCGCGAGGCCGAGCCCGGTGCCGCCGTATTTCTGCGCGGTCGTCGCGTCCCCCTGGGCGAACGCCTCGAAGAGGCGCGCCTGCTGCTCGGGCGTCATGCCGATGCCGGTATCCGCGACCTCGAACTCCATCCAGGAGCTGCCGGCGCGCACGGCGACCGTGATCGTTCCACCCCTGGTGAACTTGCATGCGTTCGAGAGCAGGTTGAAGAGCACCTGGCGCGTCCGGGTCAGATCGGCACGCATCGCGCCCGCGGCCGGATCGACCTTCACCACGACTCTGTTGTCGTTCTTCGAGACGAGCGGCGCCACCGTCGTCAGCACCTCGTCGACCATGCCGGCGACCTCGAACGTCTCGAGGTACAGCTCCATGCGCCCGGCTTCGATCTTCGACATGTCGAGCACGTCGTTGATGAGCGCCAGGAGATGTTTGCCGGCGCTCCGGATCTTCTGCAGGTCCTGCACCAGCGCCGGCTGCGCCAGCTCCTCCACCTCTTCCTGCAGGATCTCGCTGTAGCCGATGATGGCGTTCAGAGGCGTCCGCAGCTCGTGGCTCATGTTGGCCAGGAACCGGCTCTTCGCGTTGTTGGCGGCCTCGGCCTCCCGCCGCGCAGCCAGCAGCTCCGTCACGTCGTGGTACATCCCCATCATGCCGACGCGCTGCCCCTGCACGAAGACCGGAACGGCGAGCAGCTCCACATCCACCTCGGAGCGATCCTTGCGCCGGCGGCGTGCCATGCCGCGGACGGGGCCTGTGATCGCACCGTTGGTGTACGCCGTGGCCTGCGCGCGCGTCTCCTCCGTCGTGATCAGCTCGTCGAGCTTCCGGCCCACGACTTCCGCCTGCGTGTATCCGTAGAGCGCCTCGAAGGCGGGATTGCAGGTGACGACCGTGTGATCGGGATCGAGCGTCACGATGGCGACCGGGTTGTTCAGCACGAGATCCTCGAAGTACTGCTTCTGCCGCTGCGCGGCCGAGTAGAGCCTCGCGTTCTCGATCGCCACCGCCGCCTGCGGCGCGAACATGTTCAGCTGTGCGAGATCGCCCGGGCCGAACTGCCGCGCGGGATCGGTGTGCCAGACGCTGATGGCGCCCACGACGCGAGTGCCCATCAGCAGCGGCACGACGGCGACGGCGTGCGCATCGAGATCCGCGTACTTCGCGGACCGGCCCGCCCATTCCTGATAGTTGGGGATCACGAAGGACTCGCGCGTTGCGGCG
>DATIEW010000067.1:0-2573 GCA_035455585.1 Vicinamibacterales bacterium
GGCCCAGCCAATCACGACGTGGAAGCTGTCGCGCTCGTCGACTTCCGTGACCCCTGGGTTCCAGAAGGGCGACCGTTCGAGGACCGCGAGATACGACCCGTCGGGTTGATGATCGAAGAGGTGCTCGAATCGTGAAGACAGCGGCAATCCGGCGGGCACGAGGTCCGCCCCGCGTTGCCCGCCGGGCGCGAGCGTTCCCCGATGGCCCGGCAGCAAGGGGCCTGGCAGGTGATGCAGCGCGTCTCCGGCGCGATAGACGAGCGCGCGGATAGTCACGCCGAGTCCGTTCACCACGTTGACCTTGCCGGCCTCGCGGTCGAAACCGAGCCGCTCGCGGGCGGGCCGGAATCCGATCGTCTCGAGATTCGTTGGAGAGCGCGCCTGGATGACGCCCGCGGCGAAGCGCTGCGCCTCGGTCAGATCGAGCGTCTGCGACTCGCGGCTGCCGGTGCCGTCCGGTCCGATCGTGAACACCGCTTCGTCCCGTCCGAAGCGCAGTCCGCCCGCGGGCGCCATGCCGGCAGCGTAGAGCGACACGCTTGCTCGCGTGGCTGCCTGTTTCCTGACCTGATCGAGCATGGTGAACGTCACCGTCCGGCCGCGCACGCCGACGCCCTCGCCGGCTACGACATACCCGGCGAGCAGCCCGATGAAGATCAGCGAGATGGCGGGCGCGGTCAGGACGAGCAGCACCAGCTGACGCTTCCGCCAGAGGAACCAGTAGTTGGCCGGCCCGATCAGGAGGCTGAACACGATCAGGATGGCGAGATACGCGCGGGCCGGAACGCCGCCGACCCCTGGAATCGGGAGCCGGTAGCCGCGGCCTGCGATAACGCCCCAATCGCTCGCGCGGTTGGCCGGCAGCGCCCAGTTGGCGTCCTGGAGAGCCTCCGCTTTGGCCAACACATCCGACAGGCCGGCGGACGCAATGGACGCTGATGTCGGCGTGTGGACCCGGCCGAAGAAGTAGGCGCGAACGGCGCCCTCCGGCACGGAAGACTGCTGCCAGGCGGGGAGGAGCTTGCCGGGACTGCCGTCGACGAAGAACAGGTCGCCGCCGCACGCGGTCCACGTGAGGAGCGCACTTCTCTGCGGCTCGTCGAGCAGCTGCCACTCTCCCGGTCCGATGACGACCGCGCGCAGCGAGGTGAATCCCAGCCAGCTCGTTGGCAGCCGCTCCGGGGCGAGCAGGAAATCAAGCGGTCGCGTGGGGCCGCCCGCACCGGAACCGACGACCACCCTTCCCGGTGCTGACATGGCGCCCGGCGGTATGACAACGCGCCTCGGACCATGAGCCATGGTCCGAGGCCAGCCGGCTGCCATTCTGCCAAACTCGCTCCCGGGGTGGGCGACGATGAGCGCCGACGCATCCGCTGGAAGGCTCCTGCTCTCGAAGCCGTAGTAGTTGAAGCGCTCCAGAGTGCGGCCGTCCTCACGGATCTCGAGCCGGATGCTCTCGTTGTCCGAGTAGACCGGTACCGGGATGGTCAGCCGCACCCGATCCCCCCGTGCCAGCCGCAGGGCACGCCGGACAACCAGGCCGGACTGGCGGGCTGCCCCGGACATCCTGAAGAACCGGCTGCTCTGACCGAGGATCTCGATCACCCGCGCCTCGGCGAGGTTCGTGATATCGAACCGGACGGGCACGTAGCCGGGCGCGGCGCGCACGGCCCACTCGGAGTCGATGGTGATCCTCAGCGACTCGACCTCGAGCGTCCGGTATTCGCCGGCGGCCTGGACGGCCGCAGCCGTGCAGAAGAGCAGCAGGATCAGGAGCCAGACGCGGCATCGGCGAGGGGCAATCGTCACACTACCTCGCTTCCAGAGTCGGCGGCAGTCCTCGTTCGACCTCCGGGATCGCTTCGAGCAGCGCCGCCACGACGCGCCTGCCGTCCCAGCCCTCCAGGCGTCCCGCGTAGTCGAGCACCAGGCGGTGGGCCATGGCCGGCGCGGCCGCGCGGCGGACATCGTCGAAGCCCACGTTCGGCTTGCCACGCAGCAGCGCGAGGCCGCGCGACGCGGCTCCGATGGAGATCGCGGCGCGCGGCGAACTGCCGTACTTCACGAACGTGCGCACCGCCTCCGGCGCGCCGGCAGACGATGGATGTGAGGCCGCGACGAGGCGCGCGATGTAGTTGGCGACGGCGCGTGGCATGTGCACGGCGTCCACCAGCGAAAAAAGATCGTCCAGCTCGCCGGCGGTCAGCACCGGCTCGAGCGCAGGCGGCTCGCCGCGGACGCGGGTGACGAGGATCTCCTCCAGCACGGAGCGGTCGACGCCCGCGATGTCGACTTTGAACATGAAGCGGTCGAGTTGCGCTTCGGGGAGCGGATACGTGCCTTCGAGCTCGATGGGATTCTGCGTCGCGAGCACGAAGAACGGCGCGGGCAGCGGCCGCGTCTCGCCGAACGTCGTCACCCGCCGTTCCTGCATCGCTTCGAGGAGCGCCGCCTGGGTCTTGGGGGACGCCCGGTTGATCTCGTCGGCCAGCAGGAGGTTCGTGAACACCGGGCCCGGATGGAAGACGAACTCCTTCCGGCCCTCCCGTTCGTGCAGAATGTGGCTCCCGGTG
>DATIEW010000068.1:0-2081 GCA_035455585.1 Vicinamibacterales bacterium
TGATCGGTCTGACAGTCCTGTTCGGCTGCGCCGGGGAGTCGCAGATGAGCGCTGGAAGAGACATGACTTTTTTCGTCACTAGCGTCGGGCCCGGAAAGGGCGCCGACCTGGGCGGCCTCGCGGGTGCCGACCGACACTGCCAGTCGCTCGCCAGCGCGGCAGGTGCCGGTAACCGCACCTGGCGCGCTTATCTGAGCACGCAGGGAGCACAACTCAACGATCCCAATGTCGTGCATGCACGCGACCGGATCGGTACCGGCCCCTGGCACAACGCCAAGGGCGTCATGGTCGCCAGGAGCGTCGAGGACTTGCACTCGGCCGGCAACAACCTGACCCATCAGACGGCGCTGGACGAAAAGGGGAACCTCGTCAACGGCCGCACCGAGAAACCCAACAAGCACGATATCTTGACCGGCTCCCGGACCGACGGGACCGCCTTCGCAGGAGCGCCGTTTTTTCCCGACATGACGTGCGGCAACTGGACAAAGAGCGGAGACGGTTCGGCGATGACGGGTCATCACGACCGCGCAGGCCCGATCAATAACCCATGGGCAACGTCGTGGAACTCCTCGCACCCGACGGTGGGTTGCAGCCAGGAGGCGCTGGTGAGGACGGGCGGGGCCGGTCTGCTTTACTGCTTCGCGGCGACGAAGTAGTCGCCCGCATGCCGGGTCGAGCAATTCCGGTGCCATCCCGGGGGATCTCACCCGGTGGCAGTGGGTGACGATCCAGGAGCGGGCGACGCCGTATCCGTTGCGAGGCGGGTCGCCCGCCGGCGGGTCGTCTGACCCGTCAGGGCGCGCGCGTCAGATGCTGTCCGGCGCGGCCCGCGACCTCGCCGAGGCCGCTGTCGATCTTCTCCGCCGGCGTCGCGTGGAGCCACGGCATGCCCTGCCATTGCGATGCGTGAGGGAGCGCGCCGAGGCCGTTGTCGATCTTCTCAGCCGGCGTCGCGTAGAGCCACGGCATGCCCTGCCATTGCGATGTGTGCGGCAACGCGCCGAGTCCGCTATCGACCTTCGCGGCCGGGACGAGCAGCGCGTCGGGAATCGGCTCGGAAGCCGCGACGGACGACGTGCCGAGCGCGAGCATGAGCGCGCACATGGTGCTGGTGAGCCGGTGCATGGAAACTCCCTTTCGTTGCGTTGCGCGCCAGATCGAAGCATCGCGCTTGCCGGTCGCGTCCGAAAGGGGGGCGTCGTCCGTCGCGTGCGGTATGGCCGCGGCGCGGCGCGCTCGCGCTCGGGCGCTGCCAACTCCGTCACGGCCGCGCGGGGCGCGGCTACTCGAAGGTCACATTCGGCATCGGCCGCGAGCGCTCGAGCGCGGCGCGCACCAGCGCGGCGACGCGATACACCGCGTGCACGAATTTGCCGTAGGGCAGGACGAGGAACAGCCCGAGCACGACGCCGAGGTGCACCGCGAGCAGCGTGCCCATCGCGGCCGTTTCGCGTAGCGCCAGCAGCGCGAGGCCGGTGACGCTCGTCAGCAGCAGCAGCCAAAGGAACCCGGCGTCCATCCCGAACTGCCTCGGCTCGTCGGTGTCCGGGTCGCGCTTCGACTTCAGCCACAGGAGTCCCAGCGGGCCGACGACGAGACCGACTCCGCCGATCGTGCCGAGCACCACCGGTAGGCTGGTGAGCGCGTAGGGCGCCTTCCAGCCAAAGCCGTAGTGGTAGATCGTCCCCACGCAGGTCGCGGCGAAGCAGAACAGAAACCCGTAGAACGTCAGATGGTGATACGCCCGCCGCGCGTGCGACGGCCGCTCGTCGGGATACGGGCAGCCGTCGCCGCCACCCTTGAGGTTCCTGAGGTGCAGTGCATCCAGAATCCCGCGACCGAGCGCCGCCGGCTCGACGAATTCGTGCATCGGCTCGCCCGTCTCGCGCCAGAAGCGGACGAACCCGATCGTCAGCGCGAGCACCACGTACAGCGCGACGACCCCGAAGGTCCACACCATCACGCCGTGCGGGATCACCTTGTAGAAGTCTCCGCCCGGATGCGCCGCGAAGATCACGTCCGGCGCCTGGTAGTAGAAGGTCGCGAACAGGAAGAGCGCCAGCGCCGCCGCAGTCGCGAGC
>DATIEW010000069.1:0-4106 GCA_035455585.1 Vicinamibacterales bacterium
GAGGCGACCGGCGCGCTGACGGCGGCGCAGGCGGCCGAAGCGCGCGAGGAGCGGCTGTCCCTCAGCCGTGACCCGGCGCCGTTCCTGGCGCCGCACTTCGTGGAGATGGTGCTGGGCTTGCTCGAAGGGGCGCGGCCGGCGCGACTCGAAACGACGATCGACGCCGGGCTCCAGGGGGACATCGCCGGCATCATCCGGGCACAGCGTCCTTCGCTCGACCGGCACGGCGCCGCCAACGTCGCCGTCGTGGTGCTCGACAACGCGCGGGCGGAATGGCTGGCCTGGGAGGGATCGGGCGACTACTTCGACGGGGAGCACGGCGGCGCGATCAACGGCCCGCTGACGGCGAGGCAGCCAGGCTCGGCGCTGAAGCCGTTCACCTACGGGCTCGCCTTCGAGCAGGGCCTCACGCCGGCGACGGTGCTGCCCGACATTCCCTCGCATTTCCCGACGGCCGAGCCTGGCGTGCTGTACAGCCCGCGCAACTACGACGGCCGCTACCGCGGGCCGCTGCTCGCCCGCGCGGCGCTGGCAGGGTCCGAAAACGTCCCGGCGGTGGCGTTGGCCTCGGAGCTCGGCGTCGCGGCGCTCCTCCGGTTTCTGACACGCGCCGGCTTCACCACCTTCGATCGCAACCCCTCGTACTACGGGCTCGGCGTGACGCTGGGCAACGCCGAAGTCCGCCTCGACGAGCTGGTGGCCGCCTACTCGGCGTTTGCCCGGGGCGGACGGTGGGTTGAGCCCACGTGGCGCCGTGACCACGGCGCTGCGCCCGTACGCCAGGAGCGAGATCTCGTGTCGGCTCGAACGGCGTACTGGGTCACCGACATCCTCGCCGATCACGAAGCCCGTGAGTACATCTTCGGGCGTGGCGGCAGCCTCGAGTTCGACTTTCCGGTGGCGGTCAAGACCGGCACGTCGCAGGCCTATCACGACAACTGGACGGTGGGTTACGCGCGCGACGTGACCGTGGGCGTCTGGGTCGGCAACTTCGATCGCACGCCGTTGCGAAATTCCTCCGGCGTGACCGGCGCGGGGCCCATCTTTCACGCGGTCATGCAGGCAGCCGTGCGGCGCGCCAGGAGCGGCGCTCTCCGGCCGGAGCACGCGCCGATCGTGGCGCGTCCGGACGGCCTCCAGGCGCGCGAGATCTGTGCGCTGTCGGGGATGGCCGCCAACCTCTGGTGCCCCACGCGCCGGCGCGAGTGGATGCTGGACGGCAGCGCGCTTCCGTGCAGCTGGCACCACGCGCACGATGGCGAACTGCTGGTCGTCTGGCCAGCCGAGTACCGGCAATGGGCGGCGCAGCAGGGGCTGCTCGCGGCGGCGCCCCCGCAGCCCACGCGTGCCGGGGGACAGCCGCGGCCGTCAAGCCGCCGGACCGAGGCGGCGCAGCCGCCCATCGTCATCACGAATCCCCCGGCAGGCGCGACCTACCTCATCGATCCGACGCTCCGCCGGGAGTTCCAGACGCTCGCGTTGCGCGCCGTCGCCAGGGACACGAGCCGCATCGAGTGGCTCGTCGACGACCGTCCCGCGGGCACGTCCAGCTCGGACGCCGCGTTCATGTGGCCGCTCGTGCCGGGCTTCCACCGCATCACCGCGCGCGATCAGCGAGGCCGGGCGGCCGAGACCACCATCGTCGTGCGGTAGGCACTGGGGTGCCCAACAAGCGGTGTCAACTCCCAACTTCCAATTCCCAACTCCCAAGGTTCCCTGGAAAGACGGATGTAAGTGCAGTGGGAGTTGGGAGTTGGCGATTGGGTGTTGACACTGGTCCGTCTCCAAGGCTATCGGCCCGATGCGGTGACGTTCGGCTGCGACGGCACCTTGCGCGGGATCGGTTCGAGGTCCCACCAGTACTGGCGCGGGAGCTTCTTCTGCTGCGGCCAGACCTGGTCGAGCGTCTCCGCATCGTGCAGCTCGCCGTTCTTCATCACGTAGCGCACCGAGTTCGTGTTGCGGATGTTCTCCAGCGGATTGCGATCCAGGACGATGAGGTCCGCGAGCTTCCCTTTCTCGATCGAGCCTAGGTCTCTGGCCATTCCGATGGCTTCGGCACCGTAGATCGTCCCGACCTTCAATGCCTCGTGGTTCGGCATGCCTCCCGAGGCGATGGCCCACAGCTCCCAGTGGCACTGGATGCCCTGGCGCTGACCGTGTCCGCCCAGTCCCACCTTGCCGCCGGCGGCAACGATGTCGGCGAGCGCCTTTGCGGCCAGCGGGAACGAGTATTCCTGCTCGTGGAACCACGGGCGCCGCAGCACGCTGCGGTCCAGGTCCCCGTGCGGCGTGAACCGGCGCATCCTCTGATCGCCGTGCACGTCGGTGGATTCGTAGAAGTAGTTCTCCGCCCATGGTCCGCCGTACTGCACGAGCAGCGTCGGCGTGTAGACGATTCCCGACTGCGCGACGAGCTGCACGACGTCCTTGTAGAGCGGCATGATCGGGAGCGTGTGCTCGAGCCCCGGGTAGCCGTCGAGGATCTGGGTCAGGTTGAGCTTCAGGTCGAGCCCGCCCTCGAGCGTCGGCATCAGCTTCTGCTCGCGGGCAGCCATGATGATCCACTGGCGCTGCTGGCGGTTGCCGGCCATGTACTGCTTGATCGTCTTCGTGTCCCAGTACTGGCTGTAGCGTTTCAGCACGTCGCGCGCCTCGTCCAGGCTCTGCACGTTGTCGCGCGAGAAGACGCCCGGCCCCGTTCCAAAGACGCGCGGCCCGAGCATCTGTCCCGTTTCGACCATGTCCCGGTACGACAGCACGTCGGTCGTGGCGGTCTGCGGATCGCGCGTCGTGGTCACGCCGTAGGCGAGGTTGGCCAGGTACTCCCAGACCTGCGTCTTGTGGATGTCGCGAGCGGGCCAGATGTGCGCGTGGATGTCGATGAGCCCGGGCACGATCGTCTTGCCCGTGACGTCGATCGTCCGGACGCCCGCAGGGATCCTGACCTGACCACGCCGACCAACTTCCTCGATCCGGTTGTCCGTGACGATGATGTCGCCGTTTTCGATGACCTCGGGTCCGTTCATGGTCACAATGCGCGCGCCGCGCAGCGCGACCGTACCCGACGGCTTCGCGCGATGGGCCTCGACGACGATTTCGGTGGCCGCCGCCTCGTAGGCGGGTTTGCTGGTCCTGGCCTCCTCGGGCGCCTGCTTCGTTCCGGCTGCCGCAGCCTTCTCTTTCTGCGCGTCCGCGGCGGCCTTGCCGGCGGCCAGGTCGTACTTGAACAGGGTGCGCCCGAGCGCGAAGGTGACCGCCTTGCCGCCATCCGCCCAGGAAAGGAACTCGCCGCCGACCGTCGTGAGCTTCCGCACGGGCACGGCGGCGCTGTCCGGGCTTGCGAGAGCGACCGTCGGCGCCTCACCCCCCTTGACCGGCACCGTGAGCAGGTAGACGTGGCTCTGCGCCGCGGCAATCGCGTGCTCGCCGTCGGGCCCCATCAGCACCTCCGTCGCCGACGAGGCCTGCTCCGCGTTGGGCGCGCGGTAGCCGGTTACCTTCACGTGGGTCTTGCGGTCGGTGCCGTCCCAGCGGAACGACACTAGCCCGCGGCTGCCCTCCCAGGCGAAGATCCGGTCCGGATCGTTGGCGAAGTGCGGGTCCTGGCCGCGGAACGGCGACACGTGGGTCGTCTCTCCGCCGGCGGCCGGGATCCACACCAGCTCCATGGCCTGGCCGCCGCGGCCGGACGCGGAGAAATCCTCCTGCCGCTCGCTGGCAGGTCCCCGCACCAGCACGATCCGCTGGCCGTCGGGCGAGTACACGGGATTCGAGTAGAACGACTGCACCTGTGAGAGTCTCTGCGGGATGCCGCCGTCCACCGCGACCCGGTACACGTGGCCCCCTTCGAGATCGGACCACGTCACGTACGCCAGGTAGCGGCCGTCTGGCGACCACGCGGCGTGATGCTCACCGTCCTGTCCGGAGCTGACGCGGCGCGGCTTGCCGTCCGGATAGTCCATCACCCAGAGGCGATCGAGCGCCGTGAAGGCCAGCTTCGTGCCGTCCGGCGACAGCCGCGGATGGCGTATCTGCTGCGCGCGGACCGGTCCCTCGTCTGCGGGGTACTCGAACGCGAGCTTCGGCCCCAGCTGCTGCTCGAC
>DATIEW010000070.1:0-4747 GCA_035455585.1 Vicinamibacterales bacterium
CGGCCCTGACCGAGGCGAACGGCGACATCGACGCCGCCACGACCTTGCTGCGCAAGCGCGGCCTGGCGGCGGCGACGAAGAAAGCCGGCCGCTCGACGTCCGAGGGGCTGATCGGCCACTACATCCACATGGGCGGCAGGATCGGCGTGCTCGTCGAGGTCAACTGCGAGTCGGACTTTGTCGCGCGCACCGATGATTTCCAGCATCTCACCCGCGAGATTGCGATGCACGTGGCGGCCGCCAATCCGCAGTACCTGCGGCGAGAGGACGTGCCCGCCGACGTGCTCGAACGCGAGCGCGGCATCTACCGCGCGCAGATGGAAGGCCAGAACAAGCCGCCGCAGGTGCTCGACAAGATCGTCGAGGGCAAGCTGAACGCCTTCTACGAGCAGGTCTGCCTGATGGAGCAGCCGTCGATCCGGGATCCGAAGGTGACAATCGGCCAGTTGGTGCAGCAGGCCATCGCGAAGCTGGGAGAGAACATCGCCGTCGCGCGCTTCGCGCGCTTCAAGGTGGGCGAGGCGGGCGGAGCGGCGACGCTCTGACGCGGAGCCTCGCCGGTCGATTCGATATAATCGGCCCGTCATGTCCGCGCCCGTCTATCACCGGGTTCTCCTCAAGCTGTCCGGCGAAGCGCTCATGGGCGATCAGCCCTTCGGCATCGACCCATCCGTGGCGACACAGATCGCAAGAGAGATCGGGGAGATCCAGGAGCTGGGCGTCCAGACGGCCGTGGTCATCGGCGGCGGCAATCTGTTCCGGGGCCTCGCCGCGAGCGCGCAGGGCATGGACCGCGCGACGGCCGACTACATGGGCATGCTGGCGACCGTCATCAACGCCCTCGCGCTTCAGGACGCGCTGGAGCACCTCGGGGTACTTACGCGGGTCGCCACGGCGATCGAGATGCGCGCCGTGGCCGAGCCGTTCATCCGGCGCCGCGCCGTCCGCCACCTCGAGAAGGGGCGCGTTGTCGTGTTCGCCGCGGGCACGGGCAACCCGTACTTTACAACCGACACAGCCGCCGCCCTCCGGGCGATGGAGATGAAGGCGGACGTGATCCTCAAGGGTACGAAGGTCGACGGCGTGTACACGGCCGATCCGCTCGTCGACGCCGCTGCCACCAAGTACGACGAGATCTCCTACCTGAAAGTGCTCGAACTGGGCCTCCGGGTGATGGACGCGACGGCGATCTCGCTCTGCATGGACAACAGGCTCCCCATCGTCGTATTCAACCTGCGCACGGCCGGCAACCTCCGCCGCGTCATCATGGGCGAGCCTGTCGGCACGACGGTTCGCGCATCATGAAGCGGGCGCCCGCACCCCTTGCAAACCGGAGACATCCAGAATCTGGTGGAGGACCCGATGGATGCGACTGATGTGAAAGCGCTGTTCGCTGATGTGAAGAAACGGATGGACGGGCAGATCGAGCACGTGCGACGCGAGCTGGGAGGCGTGCGCACGGGCCGCGCGTCGGTGACGATTCTCGACAACGTCCACGTCGAGGCCTACGGCGCCCAGCTGCCGGTCAATCAGGTCGCGTCGCTGTCGATTCCCGAGCCGACGATGATCGTCGCGCAGCCGTTCGATCCCGCACTGATGGGAGCGGTCGAGAAGGCCATCCGCAGCGCCAACCTCGGGCTGAACCCCACCAATGACGGCAAGGTGGTGCGCATCCCGATCCCCTCGCTCACCGAAGAGCGGCGAAGGGAGCTTTCCAGGCTGGTTCACAAATACGCCGAAGAAGGCCGGAACAGCGTCCGCCAGGTCCGCCGCGACGCGAACGATCGGCTCAAGAAGCTGTTCAAGGACCACAAGATCTCGGAAGACGACGAACGGCGCGGCCTGGACGAGGTGCAGAAGATCACCGACCAGCACATCGCGCTCATCGACGAGCTGCAGAAGAAGAAGGACGGCGACCTGCTCGCGAAGTGACACCCGCGATCCGCGCATGTCGTACTTCACCCACCTCGAGTGCTCCGTGCCCTGCGGGGCCGGCCCCTGCGATCCGCGCCGCGAGCAGCACCTCTGCACGTGCGGCGCCCCGCTGCTGGCCCGCTACGACCTCGAGCGCGCCCGGGCCTGGCGGCGCGATTCGCTGGCGGGGCGCGAGCCGACGATGTGGCGCTATCGCGAGCTCATGCCGCTCCTCGATGACGAGCTGCCGCTGACCCTCGGCGAGGGATGGACACCGCTCGTTCACGCGCGGCGCCTCGGCGGGCGGCTCGGCCTCGCGCGTCTGTTCGTCAAGGACGAATCGCTGAACCCGACCAACTCGTTCAAGGCCCGCGGCCTCTCCGCTGCCGTCACACGGGCCGCGCACCTCGGGGCCACTACCCTCTCGATCCCTTCGGCCGGCAACGCCGCCAACGCCATGGCCGCCTACGCAGCGGCGGCAGGCCTCTCGGCCAGGGTCTTCATGCCGAAAGACGTGAAGGTACCGTTCATCCGCGAATGCGAGCTGTACGGCGCCGAGGTGACGCTCGTCGACGGCCTCATCACGGATGCAGGTCGAATCGCGGCCGAGAAGGGCCGCCCGCTCGGCTGGTACGACGTCTCCACGCTGAAGGAGCCCTATCGCATCGAGGGCAAGAAGACCATGGCCTACGAGCTCGGCGAACAGCTCGACTGGACGCTGCCCGACTGGATCGTCTATCCGACAGGCGGCGGCACGGGGATGGTCGGGATGTGGAAGGCGTTCGACGAACTGGAGCGCATCGGCTGGAAGACCGAGCGGCGTCGTCCCAGGATGGTCTCGGTCCAGGCCGAGCACTGCGCGCCGATCGTCCGGGCGTTCGAGCGGGGAGCGGAACGATCCGAGATGTGGCAGAACGCGCGGACGGTGGCCGACGGGCTCAGAGTGCCGAAGGCCATCGGCGACTTCCTCGTTCTGCGGGCCGTGAGGGAGAGCGGCGGTACGGCAATCGCCGTTTCGGACGCCGACATGGTCGCGGGCATGCGTGAGCTTGGAACGATGGAAGGCATCTGCGCGGCCCCCGAAGGCGGCGCCGCTCTCGAGGCGGTGAAAGTACTGCTGGCCGATGGCAGGATCCAGCCGTCGGACACGGTGGTGCTCTTCAACACTGGCGGCGCGCTGAAATACCTCGACGTGTTGTCCTGACGCGGGTCTCTTGTAGCTTCCGGCTTCAGCCGGAAGCTCGCGTCCCCGGTCAGGTCAGTCGCCCAGCGAGATGCCCATCGCTCGCGCTGCCCGGACGACGTCGAAGTCCAGCGGCACGTTGCGCGTGCGCCCGACGACCCGCTCGAGGGGTACCGCGACGATATCGGGTGGATGAAACGCGACCATGTGGCCGAACTGCCCGTCCAGGACCAGTTCCATCGCACGGGCGCCGAACCGCGTCGCCAGCACGCGATCGAAGCTCGTCGGCGCGCCGCCGCGCTGCAGGTGTCCGAGCACCACGGAGCGCGTCTCCTTGCCGGTCAGAACCTCGAGCTCGGCAGCGACCCTGGCTCCGATGCCGCCCAGCCGCTCGGCATGACCCGGGGTCCCCGCCTTGACGATCGACACCTGTCCGCCCAGGGGTTTCGCGCCTTCCGCAATGACGACGATGCTGAACCTCGCGCCGAAAGCCTCGCGGGTCCGAATCCGCTCCGCGACCCTGTTCACGTCGTAGGGGATCTCTGGGATCAGAATCACGTCCGCCCCGCCGCCCAGGCCCGCGTAAAGCGCTATCCATCCG
Organism: Vicinamibacterales bacterium; assembly: GCA_035455585.1. Classification (GTDB taxonomy): domain Bacteria; phylum Acidobacteriota; class Vicinamibacteria; order Vicinamibacterales; family 2-12-FULL-66-21; genus DATIEW01. The sequence goes on from DATIEW010000070.1 coordinate 3,699, forward strand.
GTATAACGCCCCATGACCTCGACGACGATCACGCGGCGATGCGACTGCGCGGTCGTATGAAGCCGGTCGATCGCTTCGGTTGCAAAGCCCACCGCACTATCGAACCCGAACGTGTTCGTCGTCTCGACGATATCGTTGTCGATCGTCTTGGGAACGCCGACCAGCGGGACGCCGCGCTTGTGGAACTCGTACGCGATGCTGAGCGTGCCGTCGCCGCCGATGACCACCAGCGCATCGAGCTTCAGCGCGTGGAACATCTCCACGCAGCGCGCCGAGTAGTCCCGGGTGCCGCCGGTCGTCTCGACGGGATAGGCGAACGGGTTGCCGCGGTTGGTGGTGCCGAGAATCGTCCCGCCGATCCGGAGGATACCCGTGACGTCTCTCGGCGTCAGCTGGCGCCAGCGGTCGGTCTCGATCAGGCCGTCGAAGCTGTCCTCCAGGCCGATGGTCTGGCAGTCGCTGTTGGCAGCAGACTTGACGACGGCGCGGATGACGGCGTTGAGGCCCGGCGCATCACCTCCACCGGTGAGGATGCCGAGGCGTTTGACACCGGATCGGTTCTCGGACGAGGAGGGCATCGGGAGAGTATAGTAGGAGCTTCCCTTCTCCCTTATTCCTTGATCCTTATTCCTTATTCCTTCCTTCCAGGCCCTCCATCGCCGTAGCCAGCGAGCCGCGGGACCTGCATGGCAATCGCTCCCCATTCGCGCTTGCGGTCCTCTGGCCAGCGGAGGTAAGCAGGGCCCTCGAAGTACACGACGTCGAGCCCGAGCGCGTAGGGGCTGCGCCAGTTTTCGCGCATCGCGTCGGGAACAGGAGCGCCCCACGGGAACAGCGCCGGGATGTCGAAGGGACCGGTGGCGCGCGCGACGAGCCCCGCCAGATGATCGAAAAACCTCGCGCGATCGCCTTGCTCGAGGACGTCGACCGGCATGTTGACCAGCACGCCGTCGGCCACACCTCCCAGCCAGCGCGTGTAGTAATCGCGCGCATCGGACGCGACGCCGTCACGCTCGTCCCACCACGCGGGCGGGTGCCCGTCCTGTCTC
>DATIEW010000071.1:0-4137 GCA_035455585.1 Vicinamibacterales bacterium
ACCGAGCTGCGCAGCATGACGCAGGGCCGCGCGACCTATTCGATGGAGTTCTCCCGCTACGCAGAAGTCCCGACCAACCTGGCCAACGAGCTGATCGCGAAGTCCAAGAGCTAAAGGAGCGACGAAGGACACACCATGGCAAAGCAGAAGTTCGACCGCAGCAAGCCGCACGTCAACGTGGGCACCATTGGTCACGTCGACCACGGCAAGACGACCCTGACCGCCGCGATCACCAAGTACCTCGCCCTCCAGGGCGGTGCTGACTTCCGCGCCTTCGATTCGATCGATAACGCTCCGGAGGAGCGGCAGCGCGGGATCACGATCGCGATCAGCCACGTCGAGTACCAGACGGCCAACCGTCACTACGCGCACGTGGACTGCCCCGGCCACGCGGACTACATCAAGAACATGATCACCGGCGCCGCGCAGATGGACGGCGCCATCCTGGTCGTGTCCGCCGCGGACGGGCCGATGCCCCAGACGCGCGAGCACATCCTGCTCGCCCGCCAGGTGGAGGTCCCGTCGCTGGTCGTCTACCTCAACAAGGTGGACATGGTCGACGACGAGATGCTCATCGACCTCGTCGAGATGGAGGTCCGCGAGCTCCTCACCAAGTACGACTTCCCGGGCGACGAGACCCCGGTCATCCGCGGCTCCGCCCTCAAGGCGCTCGAGTCGAGCTCGACCGACCAGGACGCCCCGGAGTACGCCTCCATCAAGGAGCTGATGGACGCGGTCGACACCTACATCCCGACCCCGGTCCGCGAGGTCGACAAGCCCTTCCTGATGCCGATCGAGGACGTGTTCGGGATCAAGGGCCGCGGCACCGTGGCCACCGGCCGGATCGAGCGTGGCGTGGTCCACACCGGCGACACGATCGAGCTGGTCGGGATCCACGCCAAGAGCCGACAGCTGGTCGTGACCGGCGTCGAGATGTTCAAGAAGACCCTCGACGAGGGGCAGGCGGGCGACAACGTCGGCCTCCTCCTGCGCGGCATCGAGCGCGAGGAGCTGGAGCGCGGCCAGGTGATGGCCAAGCCCGGCAGCGTCAAGCCCGGCACCAAGTTCAAGGCCGAGGTGCTCGTCCTCACCAAGGAGGAGGGCGGCCGCCACACGCCGTTCTATGCCGGCTACCGGCCGCAGTTCTACCTGCGCACGACCGATGTCACCGGCGCCATCTCGATGCCTCCGGGCGTGGAGATGATCATGCCGGGCGACAACGTGAACATCGACGTCGAGCTGATCACGCCGATCGCGATCGAGCAGGGTCAGCGCTTCGCCATTCGCGAGGGCGGGCACACCGTCGGCGCGGGCGTGATCACGGCGCTGAGCTGACCTGACGATGGCCAAACAGCGCATCCGCATCCGGCTCAAGGCGTACGACCACAAGCTGCTCGACCAGTCGGCCGAGCAGATCGTGGAGACGGCGCAGCGGACCGGCGCCGGGATCGCCGGCCCGGTTCCGCTGCCGACGCGGATCGAGAAGTACACGGTCATCCGCGGCCCGTTCGTCCACAAGGACGGCCGGGAGCAGTTCGAGATCCGAACGCACAAGCGGCTGATCGACATCATCGACCCGTCGACCAAGACGGTGGATGCGCTGATGCGGCTGAGCCTGGCAGCAGGCGTCGACATCGAAATCAAGATGTGATTGGGGAACGAGAGAAGCAGTGCCGGCAGGATTGATCGGGCGCAAGCTCGGGATGACGCGGATCTTCGGTGACGACGGCAGCGTCGTCCCGGTGAGCGTCATCGAGGCCACGCCCAACAGCGTCACGCGGCTCCGCACCACGGAGCGGGACGGCTATGCCGCGCTGCAGATCGGCGCCGGCTCCGCCAAGCGGCAGACCAAGCCAGTGGCGGGGCAGTTCAAGGAGCTCGACAAGGAGCTGCAGCGGCCGCGCCACGTCCGCGAGTTCCGGGTCGACTCGACTGATGGCTTCGAGCTCGGCCAGCGGCTGGACGTCACCCTCTTCGAGGCCGGCGACCTCGTCGACGTGACGGGCGTCAGCAAGGGGCACGGCTTCACGGGGACGATCGCCCGCCACCACTTCAAGCGCGGCCCGAAGACCCACGGCTCGACGAACATTCGCCAGCCCGGCTCCATCGGCGCCGGCACGACGCCGGGCCGCGTCTTCCGCGGCACGCGGATGGGTGGCCACATGGGCGACGACCAGGTCACCGTCAAGAAGCTCCAGGTCGTCAAGGTCGACGCCGAGCGCAACCTGATCCTCGTCAAGGGCGCCGTCCCGGGGGCGCGCAACGCGGTCCTGCTCGTGCAGAAGGCAAAGTGACGATGGACAAGGCACCGATCCTCGACGTCAGCGGTTCCGAGGCGGGCAAGGTGGACCTCGCCCCCTCGCTCTTCGCCGCGCCCGTCAACGAGGGGCTCATCCACCAGGCCGTGGTCCGGCAGCTCGCGGGTCAGCACCTCGGCACCGCCGACACGTTGACGCGTGGCCAGGTGCGCGGCGGCGGCAAGAAGCCGTGGCGCCAGAAGGGGACGGGCCGCGCCCGGCAGGGAACCAGGTCGGCACCGCACTGGAAGGGCGGCGGCGTCGTCTTCGGCCCGCACCCGCGCGGCTACGAGCAGCGGATGCCGGCCAAGATGCGCCGCGCGGCGCTGCAGGGCGTCCTGAGCGGCAAGGCCGACGACGGTGCGCTGCGCGTGGTCGAGGGATTCGGCCTCGAGACGATGGGGACCAAGGCCTTCGCCGAGCGGCTCGCGGCCTGGAAGACGGAGGGCAAGGTGCTCGTCGTCCTGCCCGCCCGCGACCCGATCGTCGAGCGCTCCTGCCGCAACCTGCGCGAGGTCCGCGTCCTCCTCGCCGACAGCCTGAACGTCGTGGACCTGCTCGAGGCGGACACGATCGTCTTCACCGCCGACGCGCTGGCACGCGCCCAGGAGGTGTACGGATGACCGCGGTGAGCGTCCACGACATCCTGATCCGCCCGGTGATCAGCGAGAAGAGCGTCGCCGAGACGGAGCGCAACAACTACACGTTCATGGTCGGCCGCGAGGCGAACAAGTTCCAGATCAAGGACGCGGTCGAGGCCGAGTTCAAGGTCACCGTCCTCGACGTCCGCGTCCTGTGGGTCAAGCCCAAGCAGAAGCGCCGTGGCCGTCGAACGATGGGCACCGTCCCCGGCTGGCGCAAGGCGGTCGTGACGATCGCCGCCGGGCAGAAGATCGAGCTCTTCGAGGCCGTCTGACGATGCCACTTCGCAACTATCGACCCACCAGTCCCGGGCTGCGCCAGATGACGCGCTCGACCTTCGACGAGATCACGACCGATCAGCCGCACAAGCCGCTGACCGAGCGGCTCGTCCGCAAGGCGGGGCGCAACAGCCAGGGGAAGCTGACCGTTCGCCACCAGGGCGCCGGCCAGAAGCGGCTGTATAGGCTGATCGACTGGAAGCGTGACAAGTTCGGCGTGCCCGCCACCATCGCGACGGTCGAGTACGACCCGAATCGCTCGGCGCGCATCGGCCTCCTGCACTACGCCGATGGCGACAAGCGCTACATGCTCCTGCCCCACGGCCTTGGCGTGGGCGACGTGGTCGTCTCCGGCGAGGATGCCGAGGCCCGGGTCGGGAACGCCCTGCCGCTGGGACGGATGCCGCTCGGCACGCAGATCCACAACGTCGAGATGGTCGCCGGCCGTGGCGGGCAGATCGTCCGTAGCGCCGGCAGCAGCGCCCAGCTGCTCGCCAAGGAGGGCGAGATGGCGACCATCCGCCTCCCCTCCGGCGAGGTGCGCCGCGTGCGTGCCAATTGCATGGCCACGGTCGGGCAGGTGAGCAACCTCGAGCACGAGAACCAGAACATCGGCAAGGCCGGACGCAGCCGTCACATGGGTCGCCGGCCCGAGGTCCGCGGCGTGGTGATGAATCCCCGCGACCATCCGCACGGCGGCGGCGAGGGCAAGTCCCCGACGGGCATGCCCCCGAAGACGCCCTGGGGCAAGCCGGCGATGGGCTACCGCACCCGGCGCGCACGCACCGGCGGGCTGATCGTCCGCTCGCGGCGCCGGAAGTAGCGGGAGGCGAGGTAGATGTCCCGATCCATCAAGAAGGGCCCGTTCATCGAGCCCCGCCTGCTCGGCCGGATCGAGCAGATGAACAAGAAGAACGAGA
>DATIEW010000072.1:0-3778 GCA_035455585.1 Vicinamibacterales bacterium
AGCCGCAAGATAGCGCTGCAGGGGGCACAGTGAGCACCGACTCCAACGCGCTGCCGCTGCCGCTGGTCGCCCGGCGGAGGGCGGCGAGGCCGGCCGGGGCTCCCGATCCCGAAACGGTGATTCGCCGGGCCGAAGAGCTGCGGCGGGCGCTGACCGGAAACTTCCGCGACGAGGCGGTCAGCTCGATCTACGCCGAGGCGGAGATGATCTCCCGGCGCGCGGTGCGGCGCGGCGGCGAAGGCCGCCTCGACTGGGATCAGCGCATCGATCGGATCGTCACGTCGCCGGTCTTCGGCCTGCCGCTGATGCTCGTGGTGCTGGCGGTCGTGTTCTGGCTGACCATCGCGGGCGCCAACGTGCCGTCCGCGATGCTCGCGACCGCGTTCTTCTGGGTCGAAGGACACGCGGCCCGGCTCTTCGAGACCATCGGCGTGCCCTGGTGGATCACGGGGTTCGTCTGGCACGGGGTGTTCCGCGGCCTGGCCTGGGTGGTCAGCGTGATGCTGCCCCCGATGGCCATCTTCTTCCCGCTCTTCACCATCCTCGAAGATCTGGGGTATCTGCCGCGCGTCGCCTTCAACCTCGATTTCCTGTTCCGGCGGGCGGGCGCGCACGGCAAACAGGCGCTGACGATGGCGATGGGGTTCGGCTGCAACGCCGCAGGGGTGATCTCCACGCGCGTCATCGATTCGCCGCGCGAGCGGCTCGTGGCGATCCTCACCAACAACTTCGTTCCGTGCAACGGCCGCTTTCCGACCCTGATCATGCTGGCGACGATCTTCGTCGCGGCGGCGTTCCCCCCGGTCGTGGCATCGGTCGCCGCCGCCGGCGCCGTGGTCGGCGTCGTCGTGCTGGGCGTCTTCTTCACGCTGCTGATGTCCTGGCTGCTCTCCCGGACGGTGCTCAAAGGCGAAGCGTCGGCGTTCACGCTCGAGCTGCCGCCCTACCGCCGGCCGGGCGTCGCGCGCATCCTCTACACGTCGCTCATCGACCGCACGCTGTTCGTGCTCTGGCGGGCGATGTTGACGGCCGCCCCGGCCGGGGCCGTCATCTGGGTTCTGGGCAACGTCTTCGTCAACGACACGAGTCTGGCGGCTTACGCCGCGCAGGCGCTGTCGCCGCTCGGCCGCGCCATCGGGCTCGACGGCGTCATTCTGCTCGCCTACGTGATCGCGATTCCGGCCAACGAGATCGTCGTCCCGACGATGCTGATGGTCTACATGGGTGCCGGGATGATGACGGAGCTGGAGTCGATGAGCGAGCTGCGCACGCTGCTCGTCGATCAGCACGGCTGGACGATGCTGACGGCCGTGAACCTGATGCTCTTCGCGCTGCTGCACAACCCGTGCGCGACGACGATCATCACGATCTACAAGGAAACGCTCAGCGCGAAGTGGGCTGCCCTTGGCGCGCTCATGCCGCTTGCTCTGGCCTTCCTGGTGACGTTCCTCACGGCCACCGCGGCCCGCCTGCTCGGGTGGGTCTAGCCGGGTGCCGACAGAGCAAGCAGGAGATCAGGAGACGGGAGTGCGCCGCGAGCGCCTCGGCGGACCGTGGCGCTCGCCACCACCGCGAAACGACAACTCGGTGGTTCCTGTCCTGCTCTTCTCCTGACCTCCTGATCTCCTGTTCTGGACCTCCTGTTCTCCTGACCTCCTGCTGCCCCTGGCAGTTGGGAGTTGGGAGTTGGAGATTGGGCGTTGACGCGCGGCTCGGCTGGCTTCAGGCGCTGCTGCGCTCTGCGTCGCGGTACTCCGCGAACGAGGTCGGCGTTTCCCACACCCGAACGGCGACGACTTGAAAGCCGAGTTCGCGCGCGGTGTCGAAGACGAGCTTCGCGATCCGCTCGACGGTAGGATTGCTGTCGAGCAGGTACATCGGCTCGCCCAGCTCCCGGAGCGGGGCAACCAGCGGATCGTCGTGCCGCAGAATCATCTTGTGATCCAGCTCCCTGTCGATCCAGCCTTTGACGAGCCGCTTGATGTCGGAGAAATCCGCCACCATGTTCCGGCGGTCGAGCCGATCGGTCCGGACGTCGATCTCGGCGACCGCGTTGTGCCCGTGGGGGTGCTTGCACACGCCGTCGTAGTCGAGCAGGCGATGGCCGTAGCAGAAGTCGATACGCTTGGTGACCAGGTACATTTGAGACGATGGTAGTGGAACGCTTCGAAAGGGATCAAGGAGCGGCGGTCCTCTTTTCCGGGGGGCTCGACAGCGCGGTGCTCCTGGCGCACGCCGCCCGGACCGAACCCGTTCAGCCGCTGTATGTCAGCGCGGGTCTCGCCTGGGAAGCGGAGGAGCGCGAATCGGTCGCCCGCCTGCTCGGCTCCGCACCGTTCGCACGCCGCGTGCGGCCGCTGGTTGCGCTCAGCGCCGACATGCGCGACGTCTACACCGAAGGGCATTGGGCGGTTCGCGGCGTCGCGCCCGGATTCGATACGCCGGACGAGGACGTCTATCTCGAAGGCCGCAACGTAGTCCTGCTGGCGAAGGCATCGGTGTTCATGTCAAGGGCGGGACTCTCACGGGTGTTGATCGGTCCGCTGGCGGATAATCCGTTTCCCGACGCGAGCGCGACGTTCTTCGCTTCGATGGCAACAGCGCTGTCGATCGGCCTGTCGGCCTCCATCCTGATCGAGGCGCCGTTTGCGGCCATGCACAAGGCCGACGTCATCCGGCTTGGCGTGTCGATGGGCGTCCCGCTGGAGTTGACGCTCTCCTGCATGCAGCCGTCCGGCGGAATGCACTGCGGCAGGTGCAGCAAATGCCGGGAAAGGCGGGACGCGTTCCGCGAGGCCGGGATTGCCGACCCCACCGTGTATGCGGAGACGCCCGTGCGATAGTCGAAGGCGAAATCGAGACGGCGGCCCGCCGGAGCTTCAGCGGAGGCTGGGGCGAAGCCCACCGGTGAATCAGGACCGTCGCAGCCTGATGGATCCGTCGCCCGATCGAATTCGGAGATTTGGACCACCCTCGCCGAGGCGGCCCCGCAGGGTTCGGCGCGAGCGCTCTCCGCCCTCGTTGAGGATCCCGAACTCGTTCTGGATCGTCCCGTCGCCGGTGTGAGCGTCCAGTTCGGCGCCGAACCCGGGCGGCAGGTAGAGGGCGACGTTTCCGTCTCCGGTCGTGATCTCCCACTGCTCCGTCATGCGGGTCTCGGGCTCGGCGCGGACCACGATCGAACCGTCCCCGGTGTGCAGTCTGAGACGCGCGACGCGGCCGCCGATGCTGATGCCGCCGTCGCCCGTATCGACCTCGACCCGTCCTTCGGCGCCATCGACCGTAACCGATCCGTCTCCCGTGTTCATGATCAGATCGCCCGTGACGTCGGTCGCACGGATGGTCCCGTCGCCGGTGCGCAGATCGATGCGCCCATCGACCCCTTCGATCCTGATCGCGCCGTCCCCGCTTCGCGCGCGCAGGTTCGACCGCCGCGGCAGCGACACGGTGAGCTTCGCGCTGGCGCTGTGGTGGAAGCCGATTCCCCTGAAGCTCTCGGTGCGCGGGTGCCGGATGTCGACTTCGATGCGGTCGCCATCCTGGGTCGTCGAGATCTCCAGCGCATCGATCGCCTCGCGTGTGGCCCCGCGTTTCTCGATCTCCACGCGGACCATCGGCTGGTCCCACGATCGAACCTCGATGGATCCGTCGAAGGTCGCCACGTGCAGGTCTGGCACCCCGGCCACGCTGAACTGCCTCTCCTCGCGGACGATCTCCGCCTGGGAGTCGATGCTGACGACGCAGCCGGACACGAACACGGCGGCCGCCAGTGCCGCCG
>DATIEW010000073.1:0-2900 GCA_035455585.1 Vicinamibacterales bacterium
CCTCCTCTGAGACCCCCTCCGGCAGGAGCGAGACGAGGAATCGCTGCCCGTCTGCCGCAGCGTCGTAGACGTATCCACGCCGGTCCGCGCCAATCCGATCGGGCAGGCTGAAGAGCGGCGTCGCGCGGCCAGGCGCGAACGTTGGGGTCGCGGAGACCGGGACCGACATCAGGCGGCGCTCCGCGTCGATGTAGAACAGCTCGCGCCCGTCGCGCCGCCAGCGTGGGGCCGTTCCGCCGCCGCTCGAGATCGTCCATCGGCCGCCGGACGGATCCGGAAACGTCTGAACCACCACGGCGGGCGGGCTCACGTCGCTGGAGGTATATGCGAGCCACGCGCGATCCGGCGACAGCGCCGCCTGCGCGCCCGCGACGTTCCCGTCGAGATAGGCGGTGACGGTCCCGTCGACCCTCGACAACACGCCGATGCCTCTCTGGGTCCCCCCAATCATGCGCCCGAAGACCACGAGCCTGCCGTCACGCGTCTCGTCGAATGGGTACAGCGCGGACAAGCCGTTCTCTTCATAGATCGTCTTTGTCGGGGCGGCGCTGCCGGCGTCGCGTTCGCCCAGCGCCGACTGGGCGGTGGCTGTCGGCATGCCGAACAACAGCCGGGTGCCATCGGCCGACCAGGTGGGAGACGTCGCCGCCGTTCGGAGCACAGGCGTCTTCACCTCCCGTGTCAGGTCCGCGACCCAGAGCGAGTCGGGGGACTCGAGGAGCGCCACCTGCGTCCCGTCGGGCGACAGACGCACCGTGGCGGACGTGACCGGCGGTCCGACTACCTTCACGACCGTGCCCCGTCGATCGATCCACGTCAGATGGCGCTCCCGCACAGGCCGTTCGGCGCTGCCTCGGTAGACCAGGACATCGGTGTCCGAGACGGTGAATGCCGCGCGTCCGTTGGCCTCGAGCGACGCCACGCCGGCGGCGACGACGGTCGGCTGTCCTGTCAGTGCCAGCGCCTGCAGATCCACGGTCTGGGCTACGAGATCGCGTCCTTTGATGTACAAAACTTGGTTCGGTGCGGCGAACCGTGCGTAATCGGACTGCACCAGCTTCCGTCTCTCGGGTGAATCGAGGGACCCAATGAAGATCGCCCAATCCTCGCGGGCGGGAGTTTGCGACTGGTAGATGAAGTGACGGCCATCGGGGAGGAACTGCGGATACAGGTGGACCAGCTCCCCACTGGTCGCATCGAGCGTGGACACGGATACCAGCGCGCCGCCGCCGACCGAGGTGCGCATGACGCCCTTGGTCCCCCGCGATGCCACCAGCAGGACGCCATCCGCGCTCCAGCTTCCACTGGTGTCAGTAACGTCAATATTCGGCAGCTCGACGACCGTCCGCGCGGCGCCGCCCTGCAAGTCCGTAATCCGCAGTTCGGCGGCCGTCTTGTCCTTCGGGCGGTTCAAGAAGAAAGCGATCTGCCGAGAGTCGGGTGACCAGAAGGCAAAGGCCGCGCCCTCGGTTCCGGCGATCGAAGTCGCATCCGTCGAATCGAGCCGGCGCAGCGACAACGCGCCGCCGCTCCCAAGAAACACGAGGGACTGCCCGTCCGGCGAGATCGCCATGCGGGGCACTGCGCTTCCGCCCGCGTCGATGCCGAACCGGACCATGGGCGCCGCACCGGCTGGCTCCGGCGCGGGCCGGATGGCGAACGCTACCGCAGCCAACGCTGCCATGCCCGCCACCGATGCCCAGAGCCCGCGCTCCCATCGCGCGAGTGTGGAACGGGCGGCCCGTGGCGAGAGTCCAACTGGTGCCGTGGTAGCGTCGTCGAGGTCGAGGCGCGCGTCGGCGATGGCACTCAGCCGGCGCCTGGGGTCTTTTTCGAGGCAGCGCCGCAGCAGACGGCGAATGGGCTCGGGCAGCTCCTCGGGCAGTGCGTCCCACGCCACGTCGTCCTTCATCACGCTGGCCAGCGTGCTGAGGACGTCGTCCCCCGCGAACGGACGTCTGCCGGCCAGCATCTCGTAAAGCACGACGCCGAAGGCCCAGACGTCCGCGCGCCGGTCGACCGTTCGGCCGCGCGCCTGCTCGGGGGACATGTAAGCGGCAGTGCCGAGAATCATCCCGGCCTGCGTCATGGCCGGCGAGGTGATGGTCGGGGCATGCATCGCCTCGTGGCTGGCCGCCCCGGCCGGGTCCGACGCTTTGGCCAGGCCGAAGTCCAGCACTTTCACCGTACCGTCCGCGCGCACCTTGATGTTGGCGGGCTTCAGGTCGCGATGGACGATTCCCTGCTCATGCGCCGCGTCGAGGGCATCCACGATCTGCCGCGCGATTGGCAGCGCTTCGTCGAGCCGTACCCGCCCCTTCGCGATGCGCTGCGACAGGTCGTCGCCCTCGACCAACTCCATCACCAGCGCTGTCGTGCCGCCCGATCGTTCCAAGCCGTAGATCGCTGCAATCTGTGGGTGATTGAGCGCCGCAAGCACCTCCGCTTCCCGTTGAAACCGCGCCAGTCGCTCGGCGTCGGCCGCCACGCTGGCCGGAAGCACCTTGATTGCGACCCAACGCTTGAGGCTCGTGTCGGTGGCCTTGTAGACCTGGCCCATCCCACCCTCGCCGAGCAACGAAGCGATCTCGTAGACGCCGAGTCGAGTGCCGGAGGTCAGAACCAATCGGCGGGAAGTATAGCGGAGCTGGAGGTGTGGCAGCGGGGTGGCGCCGATCTGACAGAGAGTGCTCTCGCCTGTGACGGCCTCCCCGAATTGAGGAGCACCTCGAGTCGGGGGCCGCTCTGATCCGATGGCGCCAGCCCACTTAACGGAGCCCACCGAGGCGGGTCCCGAATTCTAGAATTGGCCGGAGATGAGCGAGTGGCTGGGAGGCAGGGATTCGACGCCATTAACAACGCGCGTAGCGCGTTGTTATGCCGCTGAAGACCTGCCGGCC
>DATIEW010000074.1:0-11577 GCA_035455585.1 Vicinamibacterales bacterium
GGCCCGAAACGCGTACAGGATTCTGTTGCGAGCCGCATAGCGGTCCAAATACGTTCAGCTGAGGTGCTTGATCATGATGACTTCGTTCCCCTTCTCGTTGTAGACCAGCTCGTCGACCACCTGCCGCACGATCAGCATGCCGAAACCGCCGGGACGGAGACCGGCATCGGCGCGGTGGACCGTCGCGGCGAAGACGGCGTCCGGATCGTTCGACGTTGCGGCATGCTGCAGATCGGCCGTGTCGAAGCCCTCCCCCGGATCGCGGAAGTGGAACACGATCGCGCGGGCCGTCCGCGCTGCCGTGACGTCGATGACCCTCTCGGGATCGAATCCGGCGCCGTGCTCCATCGCATTGAGGAGCATCTCGCGGAACGCCGTCATCAGGAGATCGCGGTCGCCCGATGGCAGATCGCCGCGCCACTCGGTCATGAAGCGCGTCAGCCGATCGGCGGTCACGAGACCGCACGACACGCGCAGCGTGATCCAGTTCGGCAGCCCCGATACGACGTCGATCGCCGGCCGCCAGTGCGAGTCGGCAATCGCCGACCGCACCATCTCCGCGACCTCGTTCCAGTCGAACGGCGGAGTGAAGCAGGCAAACACCTGCGCACGCAGCGCCTTCACGACGTCGCTGTCGGTGAGCCTGGGCGCGAGGACCACGATGCGGACGCCCGGTCGAACGGCCCTGATCTCTTCGACGAGCGCCAGATCCTCGCTGATGGAGGTCGCAGGATCGCTGACCACGACGTCGACCGCGTGGGCGCGCAGGAAACGCACCGCTTCGAGCGGGCCGTCGCACGTCTGGCGCTCGTGTTCCTCCAGCTGCGAATGGCTGCGAAGCGATTCCGTGTCATGGTCCTCTCCAACCAGCAGCATGCGCCCCATTCAGACACCTCGGTGTCCCTATCATGTCAGCGAACATGCGGTTTGTGAATCGGACTGATAATCTCCGGCAGGATGTCGATTCCGGAATCGAAACGGGAACTCGCGGGACCCGGTCGGCCTCAGCCGGACAGCACGGATGGGGTGCGGGCATCCCATGCGTCCGACCGCAGCCACGGAACGGACGGCGCGCATCAGCACGCCGCGGATCGGTGGCTGCGCGCCGTGCCGTGTCTCGCGCTGCTGCACGCGCTGCTGCTCTTCGTGCTGTACCGGCGCCCTGGCCTCCCGGCCGTCGTGTTGTGGCATATCGGTCCGGCAGCTCTGACGATCGCCGCCGTTCTCGTGATGGTCTACGGCCTGCGGCGTTCGACCCGTGCGCGGCTCACGTGGACCGCGCGCCGGGCGGCGGGCTTCGCCAGTCTTGCGGCGATCAGCGCGATGCCGCTGACTTACGGAACCTACCCGTCATCGCGGGACCGCCTCCCGAGCCAGGTGCGGTTCCGCCTGCCGCTCGACGGTCCGGTGACGGTCCGGTGGGGCGGCCCGACGCGCGCCGTGAACTACCACGCGTTTGCGCCGCCGGAGCGATGGGCCTACGACCTCTTCGTGACGCAGGGACAGCGCAGCGCTCGGGGTGAGGGCAAGCAGCTGACCGACTACCATGCGTACGGCCTGCCGGTTCTCGCACCGTCGGCTGGAGCGGTTCGAATCGTTTCGGACGGCGCGCCGGACACGCCCCTTGGATCGCGCGGCGGATGGAGGAATGCCTGCGGCAACCATGTCGCGATCGACGTCGCCCCCGGCGAGTACCTCTTCCTGTGCCATCTGCAGGCCGGCTCGATTCGCGTCGGGCCCGGCGATCCGGTGATCGCTGGTCAGCAAATCGGACGCGTGGGCAACTCAGGCCGAAGCACCGAGCCCCATCTGCACGTGCACCTCCAGACCACGCTCGACGTGGAATTCGGCGAGGGCATCCCGCTCTTCTTCCACGGCTACCGCCACGAGGGGCATCTGGTCGAACGCGGGATGCCGACCGGGGGACGCTCGCCGCAGACCGTCGAGCACGGAGGATCCTGAACCGCCGCGCCTCATCTGGGAGGATCTTCCGGCTGAAGCCGGAAGCTACGGACTCAGAGGTCCTCGGCTCGCTGTCCGGCTCAACGAGACTTTGGGAGTTGGAAGTTGGGAGTTTGGAGTTGCGAGCGTCCCTCCAGGCGAACGCCCGGCCCGGGTGTTTCGATATTGCCGCTGTCGTCGACCGCACGGCTGAGAACGTGCACACGCGCGGAGCCCGGGGAAACCCGCCCCTCGTAGGACCAGGATCCCGTTCCCTCGGCGGGATGCCATCGCGCCCCGCCGTCCAGCGACACTTCGATACCGGCGACGACGCCGCCGCCGGCATCGGTCGCGGTTCCGCTGACCCGGATTCGATCCGCAATCGGTTCACCGTCCTGCGGCGAGACGATACGCGACGAGGGCGGCCGGGCGTCTGTCGAGCGCGAGGACGGTACCAGGCCCGGCTGGAGCGACGCTGGCTGCGCACCCATGTCCGCGAACAGATTGATCGTGGCCTGTTGAATCGCGCGCACGGGGCCCTTGAGGTCGACGCCGACCCGGATGGCCCCCGTCGGGTTCGCGCGCTCCGGAGGAATCCCGGTCTCCGTATCGTGATACGGATCGAGTCCCCACGCCCACTGGACCGTGCCCGCGCTGAACACCAGCGCGCCGCTCGGCGCCCTGTACATCGTCAGGTGATGCGTGGCCGTGCCGGAGTCGTACACGGTGCCGTGATCCTGAATGTACGAGACGTTGTCGACCGTCGTGCGCGACATCCGGACGAGACCGGCTGGCCGGAATCCGTTGTCGAGATCCTCGTTCCACTCGTGGCCGAGAATGCCGTGGCCGAGCACGGCGGCCTGTCCAGACCCGAGCGCGGCGACCTCGGTGTTCCGCCAGAACCGCAGCCTGGCGAACTCCGCGGGTACGATGAGCGGATCGTTGCGCCAGGCGTTGACGGTGAAGATCGTCCCGGTGAGCGCGTTCTCGGGCCGTGCGCCCTCGGGGTTGAACGGCCGGCCGTCGCGGAAGGTTCCCGTCCAGACGTCCGGCAGCGGATCGATCTTCCTGTTGTCGTGGGTCTCCTTGTAGGTCACGAGCGTTCGATACGGCGTCGCCGAGGGGTCGGTGCTCGACTCCCAACGGATCTTCCAGAACACGTCGTTTCCGCTGAAGAAGGCCAGGTGCACGCCCGCATCGCGCGCGGCCTCGACGTGCGCGCGCTGCCGGCCGGACCAGTACTCGTCGTGCCCGACCGACAGGAAGACCATGTGGTTCCCGATGAGATGCCCGCGCCGATCGCTGTCGACGCCCGTGGAATAGGTGACGTCGAAGCCGTTCGCTTCGAGCCAGCGGACCATCGGGTATTCCGCGTTGAACAGCTTGTTCACCGCGCGGTAGGCGCGTGTCTCGTACGGCCGGTTGTAGCTCACCTTGTACGCGCGGCGCGCCGGCCGCGCGGGATCGAAGCTGCCGTAGGTGCTCGATCCCCACCCCCACCGGTTGTACGCCTGCCATGTGGTATCGGAGGTCTGGAACAGGAGATCCGAGCGGCTGGCGTCATCGCGAACGACGAAGTAGATGTGGCTGGCGCGAGGCTCCACCAGGGCATTGGCGAGCCTTCCGTGACCGAGCGCACCGTAGGCGTGCGGCCCCGGTTCCGGTTTCGGCAGCGTGGTCTGGGTGTTGTCCACCCGCCAGCTTCCGGGTTCCGGATCTTCGCGCACGAGGCGCGCGATGTAGATCCCCGACACCGCGTCGGGCGGGACGCGCCACGACACGGACACCTGCCAGTTCCCGCAGTCGTAGAGCCGCGTGAACTCGTCGGTGAGGCACTCGGGCTGGCGCTGCGGCAGCGCCACGGTCGGCCGGATCGAATCGAGCCGCCTGGCACCCATCCCGCCGTAGTAGCCAAGACGGTAGATGTCGACCCGGTAGGACGGCGAGTCCGTCCGGACCTTGAACGCAACCGTGTCGCCGAGGTTGACGCTGACGTCCGTCGCAAAACCCTGGATCCGCGGGTCGCCCGCGCCGTTCACGTCCCACTCGATCGCCGGATGGCCGGGCCGGCAGTTCTCGGCGACGATGCGATTGGCCGGGGATTGGCAGCGGTCAGGCTGCGCGACAGGTGAGGATGCGTTGAATCCGGGAGGTCCCAACGTGCCGCCAAGTGCGACGGCGCCGGTGACGATGAAGAGGACGCGCGCCAGTGGATGCATGCCCGTACTCCCGCGCGAGAAGGAAGATTCTTCACGCCGGGATCGAGCGTGTCAAGCAGGTCTCAACTCCCAACCGCCAACTCCCAACTCCCAAAGAACTCAGGCCCGTGTCATCTGAGAGCCTTGGGAATTGCGAGTTGGAAGGCCTGGTTTGTCAGAGAGACCGGCGCTACTCCGTTCTGAGCGCGATGATGGGGTCGATCGTCGTCGCGCGGCGTGCCGGACCGAGCGCCGCGCCGAGCGTCGCCGCGAAGAAGAGAATCGCCACGATCGTGTATGCCAGAGGGTCGGTTGGCGTCGTGGCGAAGAGCTCGCTCGCGATCATGCGGCCGAAGACGAAGGCACCGGCCAGCCCCAGGGCGACTCCGAGCCCGACGAGCACCAGTCCGCGCCCGAGGACGTGCCGCAGCACGGCGGCACGGGTCGCGCCGAGGGCCATGCGGAGTCCGAACTCGTGCGTGCGCTGGCTGACGGTCGTGCCGACGATGCCGCCGATCCCCGCGAGCGTGATCGCGAGCGCGACGAGCGCGAAGAGCGACAGAAGCGCGGTGGTCAACGCCGGCACCGCGAGCTGCGCGGTTCGCCGGATCTCGGCGATGGTGGCGAACTCTTCGACGGCCGTCTTCGGATCCGCCCCGTGGACGGCGGCCTTGATGAGCGGTACGGCGCCCGCCGCATCCCCCTCGACGCGGACGAGCAGCCGGGAGCCGCCACCGGGAAACTGGCTCAGGGCCCGGTAGTACTGCGCCGGATTCTCCTGCTCGACGCTGTACAGGCGATAATCCGCCGCGACACCGACGACGGTGAACGTCTGCTCGCCGTCGAAGTCGATCGCGGTGAATCTCCGCCCCACGGGATCGCTCCCCTTCCAGAGCCTGGCCATCGAGGCGTTGACGATCGCGACGGGCGGCGCCTCCGGCGTGTCGCCGGACCGGAAATCGCGTCCGGCCAGCAACGGCACGCCCAGTGCCTCGAAGTACTGGTCGCTGACGAAGTTGCGGTCGGTCTCCAGCCGGCTCCCAGGATCCTGCTCGACGTTCTCGAGCGTGACGCGGACGTGGTCGGGAACGATGGCCGACTGCGGTACGGCCTGGGTCAGCGCGACCGCGCGCACGTTCGGCGTCGAGCGCAGCGTCTCAAGCACCTTCGATTCGAAGCGCCGGGCGTCCTCGTTCGTCGCCTGGCTGGTCCAGTTGCTGAAGACCGCCGCCGTCATCACGCGATCGCTCTCGAAGCCGAGCGGCGTCGTCGCAAGCCGGTAGAAGCTCTGGAGCAGCAGCGCGGCGCCTACGACCAGCGCGAAGGACACTGCCACCTGGGCGACGACGAGCCCGGATCGCACGCGGCGCCTGGCCAGACCTTCGCCGGCAGGCGCGCCGCCGTCGCGTATGGCGCTCGACAGGCTGCGCCCGGCGGTCAACGCGGGCGCGATGCCGAAGAAGACGCCGGTGGCCAGCGAGACCACGAGCGCGAACGTCAGAACGCCGCCGTCAACGGCGATCTGACCCGTACGCGGCGTGAACCGCGCCACGAAGCCCACCAGCAGGTCGAGCGACAGCCAGGCCAGGAATACGCCGAGGGCCCCGCCGGCGATCGCCAGCAGCACGCTTTCCGTCAGCAGCTGCCGAATGAGGCGCCCGCGGCCGGCACCGAGCGCCGCGCGCACCGCCAGCTCCCGGCTGCGCCGGAGGGTCCGTGCGAGCGCGAGATTCGCGACGTTGGCGGACGCGATCAGCAGCACCAGCAGCGTCGTGCCGCCGAGCATGTAGAGCGCCGACCGCGCGTTCGTCACGAGCTGCTCGGCGAGCGGAACGGCGGCGCCGGTGAACCCGAGGCTGCGCGTCTGCTCGTGGTCCTTCGGGTAGTCGCGCTCGAAGGACTGCGCGATCGTCGCGACCTCGGTCGACGCGCGCTCGAGCGTGGCGGCGGGCGCGAGACGGCCGAACACGCGCAGCCCGGAAAACGTCCGATGGGTCGTCGGCTCCGCCTCGGAAGACGCCCGGAACGGGCAGGCCGACGTCGGCATGTACACGTCGTTCTCGCGCGGATACTGCGGAAACGCCGGCAGCACCCCCACGACCGTGTGCGGCTTGTTGTTCATCTCGAGCACGCGGCCGACGATGTGGGGATCGGCGCCGAACTTCTGCCGCCAGTACGCGTGGCTCAGGATCAACACGGCTTCCGCGCCCAGATCGTCGTCGGTGTCCACGAACGACCGGCCGAGCCCCGGCCTGATGCCCAGCATGTCGAAGAAATTCGCCGACACGACGCCCGTGGCGACACGGTCGGGCTCGCCCCGGTTCAGCAGCGTGAAGGACATCGAGTGGTACTCGACGAGGTCACGGACGCTCTCGAGCCGGGCGCGGTAGTCCTGCAGCTCCTGGATCGAGACGCCGGCGTTCTCGCGACCGGACTTCAGCGCCGACTGCTGAACGAGCACCAGCTCCTGCCCGTTCCGGAACGGCAGCGGCGCCAGAAGGACGCCGTAGATCACCGAGAAGATCGCCGTGTTGGCGCCGATGCCGAGCGAGAGAATCAGCACGCCTGCGAGCGTGAACCCGGGCGATCGCCGGAGCGTTCTGAGCCCGAAGCGCACGTCCTGGCGGAGCGCGTCCCAGAAGGTAATGCCCCGTGCGTCGCGCACCTGTTCGAGGACGCGGGTGGGGTCGCCGAAGGCGCGCAGCGCGGCGCGGCGGGCATCCTCGCGCGACAGGCCGGTGCGCTCGCGCGCTTCAATCTCGCGTACGAGATGGTCGTCGATCTCGCGCCGCACGTCCTCGTCCAGCCGGCGGGGGTTCAGACGCACGCGCGCCCGCCGCCACAACCTCCGCATCATCTCGTGTCCCTCCGCGCCCGGCGCGGGCGATGACGGCCGGGCCGACAAAGCTGCGGCTCGACCTGGCCCCCGGATGAGCCCTGTTGTAGACGCTCAACAAGAGTAGCGGGTTTCATTGTCGAGTGTCTACAAGTATTCCGCGCTGCGCGGGAGGAGACCGAGCGCGCCGTGTCAACGCCCAATATCCAACTCCCAACTCCCAAGGCACCCTGGGAGTTGGGAATCGGCCGTTGGGAGTTCATACGGGTTGCACGCGCCCGGGGACAGAACGCGGTCTGGAGGGACCGGCGGCACCACTCAGCGTGTCGAACCCCGGGCTGCAGGACGGCCTCTGCCAGTCCGGCTTCGGAGCCGGAAGCCACCAATGCGCCCCGGGCGAGGTCCAGGTTGCCCGGCCATCTGCGGTTGTGCCATCGTTGCCCGATCGCCGCAGCCGCTGAGTACACGTCATGAGCACACAACCGTTCGGCCGCCACATGCTCGAGCACTGGTGCCTCGACCCCGCCATCGTCTACCTCAATCATGGCACGGTGGGTGTGCCGCCGCGCCGCGTGCTGCAGGCGCAGCAGCGCCTTCGCGACGAGATGGAGCGGCAGCCGTCACGGTTCCTGCTGCGGGAGCTGTCGGCGATCGTCGTGGGAAGCGGCCCGCTGCCCAAACCGCGCATTCGCGCCGCCGCCGACGCTGTCGCAGGGTTCCTCGGAGCACGCGGCGACGACCTCGTCTTCGTGGACAACGCGACGGCTGGCGTCAACGCGGTGCTGCGCTCGCTCGATCTGCGTCCGGGCGATGAAATCCTGCTGCTCGAGGGATGCTACGGCGCGGTGCTCAACACGGCGCGGTACGTGGCGCGCGAGCGCGGCGGCACGTTCCGAACCGTGGCGCTGCCCGAGCCGCTGCCGGAACGCGGCGCGGTAGCCGGCCTGATCGCTTCCGACGTCGGTCCAAGGACGCGGGTCGTGGTCATGGACCACATCATGTCCGAAAGCGCGCTGTTGCTGCCGCTCTCCGAGATTGCCGCCGCCTGCCGCGCCCGCGGCGCGTCCGTGCTCGTCGACGGGGCGCACGCCCCCGGAGCGATACCGCTCGACATCCCCTCGCTCGGCGTCGACTGGTACACGGGCAACCTCCACAAGTGGGCGCAGGCGCCGCACACGTCCGGCATCCTGTGGGCCGCGCCGGAGCGTCAGCCCGGCCTCCACCCGGTCGTGATCTCGTGGGGCCTGGATCAGGGCTTCACGACGGAATTCGACCTCGTCGGCACACGCGATCCGACGGCACACCTGGCGGCACCGGAGGGGCTCGCCTTCATGCGCGACCTCGGCGTCGAGGAGATGCAGGCCTACAATCACGCGCTGGCGTGGGAGTCGGCGCGGCTCCTCTCGTCCCGCCTCGGGACGCCGATCGGGAGGGACGAGAGCTGGGTTGGCACGATGGTCACGATCCCGCTGCCCGATCGGGCGGGGAGCACCGTCGAAGAGGCCGGGCGGCTGCGGGATGCGCTGCTGTTCGAGGATCGCATCGAGGTGCAGCTGCACGCCGCCCGCGGCCGCCTCTGGGTGCGGGTCTGCGCGCAGGTCTACAACGACATCCGCGACGTCGAGCGGCTGGCGGACGCGCTGGCGGCGAGGCTCTAAGACAGGAGCTAGGAGCTAGGAGCTGGACGCGCCGGCGCCGGGCCGCTTGACACAACGATTTATACATGATGTATAAATCAATGTGTGACCGAGCCCGACTATCGCGCGGCGCTGGCGGCCGCCATCGCTGAATACGAATCGCTCGGCGAGCAGCGCCGCACCATCGACGAACGGCTCGCGCAGCTTGCCCAGACGATCGGATCGCTCTCCCGGCTCCTCGGCTTCGCCCCCACGCAGCCGCTGGGGCTCACCGACGCCTGCCGCCTGGTCTATCGCAACGCCGGACTGCCGCTGTCGCCCACCGACGTGCGGGACCGCCTTCGGAGCATGGGCTTCGACCTCTCCGTGTACAGCAACGAGATGGCCGCGATCCACACCGTCGTCAATCGGTTGAATGACGCGGGCGAGCTGCGGTTCATCGCCGGATCGCCTCGAAAGCACCTGTACGCCTGGCAGCGCCCGGTCAAGGCCGTGGCCATCGGGCCGGAAGTCGCGCAGTTCCTCCGCCGGCACGGCGCGGTCCACACGGCGCCCGCCGCACCGGCCGCCGCGTCGCAGGCGCGGAGGAAGAAATGACGGATCTCGCGGCCGCTCGGCGGTTCTTCGCCGAAGAAGTGCAGATGATCGCAACCATCCGTTCGACCGCCGTGGTGGAGGCGTTCGCGACGCTCCCCCGCGAGCGGTTTCTTCCGGCCGGACCGTGGACCGTGCTCGGCGAGGGCGACTTCGCAGCGCCGGCCCGCACGACGCCCGACGACAATCCGCGCCACGTCTATCACAACGTCGCCATCGCCATCGACCCGCAGCGGATGCTCTTCAACGGCGCACCGACGGTCGTCGCGGCGGCGATCGACGCGCTCGAGTTGAAGGCGGGCGACCGCGTGCTGCACGTCGGCGCCGGAATGGGCTACTACACGGCGATCATGGCCCACTGCGTCGGCGAGACAGGCCGCGTCGTGGCGATCGAGGTAGATGAGTTCCTGGCCGGGCGAGCGGCGGACAATCTTGCATCCATGCGGTGGATCGAGGTGCGCCACGGCGATGCCACGGCGCCGTTGGATGAGACGTTCGACGCGATTCTGATCAACGCCGGTGTGACCCACGCGCGCGACACGTGGCTCGACGCATTGTCTCCCCCGGGGCGCCTCGCAATGCCGCTGACGGCCGCCTTGGGCCCCACCAATATCGGGAAAGGCCCGATGCTGCTCCTGACGCGGACGGCGGACGCGGACGTGTTCGACGTTCGTCGGCTGGGGTTCGTGGCCATCTTCTCGGGCGTCGGGATCCGGGACGCGACCCTGGATGAAGAGATCAAGAAGGCGCTCGCGCGGCAGCCGTTCGCGCCGCTCAAGGTACTGCGGCGCGGCGCGCACCCGCGATCCGACGGATGCTGGCTGCACGGCGACAACTTCTGCTTCGCGTCACGGTGACCTCGCCTTTCCGTCGAGCCTGGCTGTTCTCGGCAGCCTCCCGCGGGGATGTCCGTTCTGCGAGGCGGATCGGGACGGTCTGCGTTACCATAGTCCGTCACGCGGCAGGGACGCCGACCGACGGCGCCCCACTTTCCCGGAGGCAGAACCGATGAGGCGAGGCATCGTGCTCGTAGGGTTGTTGATGGTCGGCGTACTCTCGATCGCGGCCTCGCAGGCGACGCAGGCGCCGCAGCGGAACATCACGGTCGACAAGCTGACGGACAACCTGTTCGTGCTCAAGGGGGGCGGCGGCAACACGGCGGCGTTCATCACGTCCGGCGGCGTGGTCGTCGTGGATACGAAGAACCCCGGCTGGGGACAGCCGATTCTCGATACCATCAGAACGCTGACCGACAAGCCGGTGACGATGCTGATCAACACGCATACGCACGGCGACCACGTCGGCGGCAACCCGGAGTTCCGGCCGACGGTCGACATCGTCGTTCAGGAGAACACGAGGGCCAACATGGAGAGGATGGAGGCCTTCAAGACGAGCGAGAGCCGCGGGATGGCGAAGCGGACCTTCAAGGATCGGCTGACGATCGGCCGCGGCGCGGACCAGATCGACCTCTACTACTTCGGTCCCGGCCACACGAACGGCGACGCGTGGATCGTCTTTCCCGCGCTCCGCACGGCCCACGCCGGCGACATCTTCGCCCGCAAGTCGATTCCGCTGATCGACCCGAACAACGGCGGCAGCGTGCTGAGGTACCCGGAGACGCTGTCGAAGGCTCACGCCGGGCTGGTCGGCGTCGACACGATCATCAACGGCCACAACGACACGACGACGACGCTGGCCGACCTGGAGATGTTCTCGGAGTTCATGAGGGACTACGTCGCGTGGGCGCAGACGGAGCTGAAGGCCGGCAAGACGCCCGAGCAGGCCGCCGCGGAATTCAAGGTGCCGGAGAAATACCCGGGGTTCTCCGGCACGGCATCCACTCTCTTCGGCGGGATGGCCGGCCAGCTCAAGCTCCTCGCCGAAGAAATGAAGAAGTAGCAGATTCAGGCGGCGGAGGAGGCCGGCTTCCTCAACAGCTTGAACGCCTGGTTCCGGTTGTTGTCGCGCATCGCCGACAGGACCCACACCAAGCACATCGCACTGGCCCTCGAGAATCGACGAGGACATCATGGCGCCATTCACGCTCTCCGATTCGTACGTCGTGCTCGGCCGGACGCCCGCGATGCTGCGGCTCTGGCTCGACGGGCTGCCCGAGCCCTGGGTACGCGACAACGAGGGCCCCGACACGTGGAGCCCGTACGACGTGGTCGGCCACCTCATCCACGGTGAGCAGACCGACTGGATGCCCCGCGTGCGGCAGATCGTCGACGGACGCGGACACGAGCCGTTCACCCCGTTCGACCGGTTCGCGATGCAGCGCCGCGATCAGACGCGCCCGCTGACGGCGCTCCTCGACGAGTTCGCCGCTCTGCGCGCCGCAAACCTCAAGGCCCTCCAGTCGCTGGGTCTG
>DATIEW010000075.1:0-2565 GCA_035455585.1 Vicinamibacterales bacterium
GGCCACGAAGGAGATGTCGGCCGCGCCCGCCCGGGCCGGATCCACCGGGCCCACCGGCGGCAACCCGGCGTCGCGGCTCGCCTGGTCGAGAATCGCGAGGAGCCGCCGGTTCCCGTCCACCGGCGCGAAGGGCGGATAGCCATCGTCGAACGTGAGGCGCGCGCCGGTGCGCGGGTAGTTCCGCGAGACCAGCCGCTGCATCGTGCTCTTGGCGCGCTCGAGCTGCTCGGGCGTGAGCGCGCGCAGGTCGCCCGCCACGGCCGCGCTCTCGGCCACGACGTTCGTCTTCCCGAAGGCCGTTCCGCGGTTCTGCACCGAATCGAACGCGACTGCAGTCCCGCCCACGATCACGCCGGGATTGAACGTCAGAGGCGGATCGTTCGAGAGCGAGTCATGGAACGCCGCGAGGATCCTCGCCATCTCGTAGATCGCGCCGCTCCCCACGCCGGGCGTGAAGACCTGGGACGAGTGCGACGGCGTACCCGAGGTGCGGAGCTGCCACGTGGTCGAGCCGCGCCGGGCAATGACCGCGACGTGCGGCGCCTCGGGCCCGTTCTCGAAGCCGATGGCGATCCGCGCCCAGTCGGCGGCGTCGGTGAGATCCTTCCGCGCGAGCGCGATGGGGCGTCCGCTGTCCTCCTCGTCACCGATGAAGACGACCGTGAGCTGGAGGTCGTCCAGCACGCCGGCCTGCTGCAGCGCGCGGAGGGCGAGGAGCATGACGACGTTCCCGCCCTTCATGTCGGCGATGCCCGGACCGCGCGCGGAGTCGCCCCGCACGCGCTCGAAGCGCTGAAACGGCGAATCGCGCTCGAAGACCGTGTCGAGATGGCCGATCAGAAGGATCGCCGGTCCGCGTCCGTTCCCCCTTCGCACCGCCACGAGGTGTCCGGCGCGTTTCCACGGCGTGCCATCGACCCACCGAGTGGTGAAGCCGAGCGTGCGGAATTCGGCGTCGAGCACGTCGCCCACGGCTTTCACACCCGCGAAGTTGTGCGTGCCGCTGTTGATGTTCACGGTGCGCTCGAGCAGCGCGAGCGCGGCCCCGGCGCCGGCGTCCACGGCGCTCACCACGCGACGCTCGACGGGCGAGAGGGTCTGCGCGAGCGCCAGGCTTGGCGCCAGCGCGGAGACCAGGAGTGCGGTGCGGACGGACATGGGAGACTCGTTACCCGCGAGGCGTCGATCGGGTGAAAGGGGAGGCCGGCACGGCGCCGGTCGGTCAAGATCGCCCCGATATCCGCCGCGGCTCAAGGTCTGCGTGCCGCCTCATGGCCGCCATTCCACTGCCCCGAAGCGATCGTGTCCGAGAAACGTGTAGAGCAGGCCGATCGTCGCCCGCGCCTGCGTGCGATGCCCCGTGCCGGGGTAGAACGCGTTGCGACTGGACCAGATGTACTTGACGGCGAGCGCATTCTGGCGGTAGAGACGGAAGGTGACCGACGCGTCGAGTCGGGAGATGCGATCGTGACCCCGCGTGTCGAGACGCCCCACGTCGCTCACGAAGTAATCTCGCGCCGTGAGGTCGAGCGATGCGGCTTGCCCGAGGATCGCGCGTCCCGCGAGGAGGGCCTGCGGTGCGATGCCGTAGTGGTAGTCGCGCTCACCGGCGCCGTGGATCGTGCCCACGGCAGCGTAGCCGGCGCCCGCCGCCGCGGTGCCCTGCAGCGCGACGCCCTCGGTGAGCCACCATTGCCCGGTGGTGCCGAGCGAGAGCGCGGTGCTCGAGACCCGGAAGATCTGCGGCGACACGTAATCGTAGCTCCCGTACAGACCCCAGATCCCGCGGTACCGGTTTCCGGCCCCGTACCCACGTCCCACGAGCAGTCCGCGTGTGAGGATCGTCTCGAAGCCGCTCCCGCTGGACGCCATCGCCTGC
The DNA here is from genome assembly GCA_035455585.1 of Vicinamibacterales bacterium. Taxonomy (GTDB): domain Bacteria; phylum Acidobacteriota; class Vicinamibacteria; order Vicinamibacterales; family 2-12-FULL-66-21; genus DATIEW01. The sequence goes on from DATIEW010000075.1 coordinate 1,880, forward strand.
AGCGTGAAGTGATCGAATGGGCGCGCGTAGCGGTAGCCCGGACGCCCGGGGAGGCCGTACTCGATCGCCACGTCGGCAACGGCGGCGTTAGGTGTGCGAATCGTCGAGAGACCGCGCTCGTTGCGCGTCGTGCGGCTCACGCCGACCTGCCAGCGGCGGTAGTACGCCGCATTCCGGCTGTCGAAGACGCCGTCGAAGCGTCCTCCGAAGGCACCGCGGTTGAAGGCCATCGACGGCGAGATCACCGACGCGACGAGACTGCGCCAGACGTGCGACGTGCCATTCGAGCCCTCCAGGACGAGACTCGCCACGCGAAAAAGCGACTCCCCCAGGAACGCGCCGCCGAATCCCGTCGAGATCTGGTCGTTCCACGAAGGCGGCGTCGTTTCGCCCGCGATCTCCCAGAAGGCGCTGCCGGCCACGGTGTATCCCAGCGCTTCCCAGTAGCCAAGCCCCGCCGAGCGGGCGAAGCCATGGTACATCGATCCCTGGTACGGATGACCGAACTGGTTGATGAGATAGGGGTCGTTCTCGACCACCCACCGGCGGCTGAGGTTGCGGCGGATCGTGGCGAGGTCGGTGTAGTAGTCGCGCCCGAGTACCGCGCGATCGAAGAGGTTCAGCAGCACGTCGAAGCCCACGATCTCGGCAGCGGGGATCAGGAAACTGCGCTCCCGCGCCTGGGC
>DATIEW010000076.1:0-8769 GCA_035455585.1 Vicinamibacterales bacterium
CCCGCGCACGGCTGGCCGACTTGGTGCGGGAGGGGATTGTGTCGCCTGGCAGTCCGCAGGCGGTCGCCGATTGGCTCGACGGCCACACGCCGATCCGGCTGCCGGCCGGCAGTCCCAGCGCCCTGGACGTCCTGCTCGAGATGCGGCGCGAGAGCACACGGTGAAGTTCTGGGACACCTCGGCGCTGGTCCCGCTCGTCGTCGACGAGACGGCGACGCCGGCAATGCGCGCCCTGATCGAACGCGATCCGGACGTCATCGTGTGGATGCTCACGAGCGTGGAGCTGCTCTCGACGATCGGCCGGCTCGGCCGGCTGTCGGCGGGCCTTGCGGACCTGCTGCCGGGCGTGCGGCACGACGTCATGGACCTGTTCCAGCGCTGGGCGGCGGTGACGCACGTTGAAGGCGTCCGGCGTCGCGCGGAGCGGCTGGTCGGCGTGCATCCGCTTTCGGCCGCCGACGCCATGCAGCTTGGCGCCGCTCTGATGGTGGCGGCCGACCAGCCGGAGACGTTGGATTTCGTGACGCTCGACCGGAACCTCGCGCGGGCCGCGCAGCTCGAGGGGTTCCGCGTCGTCAGGGACTGACTCATCTCGCGCGAAACGTCACCGTCGCGGCCACCATGGCGACGGGTCACCTTCGCTTCCAGCGTGGGCAGAATCTCGTTACATTTTACCCACAGGCAAGAAGTCCATCCGAGAGGGGGTGGGGCGGGATAGCGCGCTGCGCACTCCGACGGTCGGGATCGCTTCGAGAGAGCCTTCCGCCTGAAGGCGGAAGCTACGGCCGTCTGGTCTGCTGACCGTGCGCGAGCATGAGCCAGCTGCTCAGGCTGCGGGCGGCCTCGTCCGGCGTGGTTCCATAGAAGGGCATCAGCGCGGCCGACCCGCCGGGAAGCCGCGCGATCTGCGCTCTCCACTTGTCCTTCCCGACGTTCGACACTTCGATGAGGTACTCGCGTCCGTTGATGGTCTCTTCGAAACGGTGGACGTTCACGTCGGTGGCCGGCGCGGAGGATACGGGATCTGCCTGAACGACCGCGGGTGGAGTCAACCGACCCGCTTCGCGACGCGCGTGTCGTTCGGCGAGGCAGCAATTCTAGCGACTGTGCCGGATCCTTCAAGCGAAAGGACGGCCGAAGGCGCATTCACAGAGTGCATCGCGGCCCCTTTCTCAAGGATCGGACCGAAAAAAAATCTGAGTGGTATCCCCTTCAACAGGCAATCCACGCTGCTTCCACAACTTTTCCACACCGCTGCTGCGTCCAACGCTCCAGCGCGCCGTCTTGACGGGATGCGGGCGTCCCACTACGCTGAGATATCGGCATGCTCAACCGGACTCGCGCGGCAGGTTTCCGCCCGGTGCGCCTGGCGGCGATCGTCATGTTCGCTCTGATGTTCGCCTCGCCGGCCTCGGGCGAGGCCGTGCTGTACCGGATCTTCCTCCACGACGGATCGACGCTGGTCAGCTACGGAGACTTCGCCCGCGTCGCCGGCCGCGTCGTCTTCTCGATCCCGCTCAGCGGGCTGGATGCCGAGACGCCGCGCCTCGAGCTGGTCAGCATCGCCGAATCCTCTGTCGACTGGGAGAAGACGGACAGCTATGCCGAGGCGGCCCGGGCGCGGCGCTACGCGGAATCGCGGGGCGAGGCGGACTTCTCCCGCCTGAGCTCCGAGGTGGCTCTGGCGCTCAACCAGATTGCGCTGACCGAAGACCCCGCGCGCCGTGTGAAGATCGCCGAGGCGGCCCGGGCGAAGCTGGCCGAGTGGCCGTCGCGGAACTACCAGTATCGGGCGCACGACGTATCCCAGCTCTCGTCGCTGCTCGACGAGGTGATTTCGGAGCTGAGGGTCGCGGCCGGCATGGGTCGCTTCGAGCTGAGCTTCGTCGCCGCGACCAGCCCCCCGCCCCCCGTGGCGCTCATGCGCCCGCCGAGCCTCCGCGAGAGCATCGAACAGGCGCTCAGCGTCGCGAGGATCACGCCGGAGGCGACCGAGCGTATCTCGCTGCTCGAGGGTGTGATCGAAGTGCTCGAACCGTCGGCGGGTGAAACCTGGGCGGACGCGCTCCACGCGCGCGCGTCGGCCGATCTCATCGTCGAGCGCAAGACGGAGCGCGACTACGGCGATCTGGCGGCCCGGACGCTCGTCGCCGCCGAGGACCGGCTGCGCCGCGCGGACGTCAAGGGGATCCAGTCGCTGATCAAATCCGTCCTCAGAGCCGACGACCGGCTGGGCAGGCGGCGTCCGCAGGCGACCGCGGCGCTCCTCTCGACGCTGGACTCGCGGCTCGATCAGGCGCGCCGCTTTCGACTCGCACGCGATGCCTGGGCGGCCAGGCAGGATACGCTGCGCGCCTACCGGCGGAGGATCCGGTCAGCCACGGACCGCTTCCAGAAATCTGCTGAACTGCTGCAGGACATCCGCCAGCTCGCGGGGCCGTCTCCGGAGCTGCTCGAGCGACTGGCCGAGAGCGTCGCGGCCGGATCGCGCGACCTGCTGAGAGTCTATCCGACGCCTGATCTGAAGGCCGTCCACACGATGTTCATCAGCGCGTTCCAGATGGCCGGCCACGCCGTGGTCGCGCGGCGCACCGCCCTGACGTCGACCGACATGGACCTTGCCTGGCAGGCCTCGTCGGCCGCCGCGGGCGCGCTGCTGATGTTCGAGCGCGCCAACGAGGAACTGCAACGGCTCGCGACACCACCCCGCCTGTGATTACCCCGCGCATCACCCGCCTGCTGCGGGTGCCCGACTTGCGAGCGATGCACCAGGCGATCGCCGGCTGCATTCCGCCGCACGATCCACTCGCGGCACGTACGTGCGCCGTCATCGTGCCGACGACGGGAGCGGCGGTAGCCCTCGGGCGCACGCTCGAGACGCTTTGCCCGGGCGGCGGGCCGGGGCTGCTAGTCCTGCCGGACCTGCTCACCCGCCGCGATTTCTACCGCGTCCTGCACGAGCGTCTGCCCGGCGCGCCGGGCATGCTGTCCGCCTTCGAGAGGGAGGTGCTCCTCAGGCGCGCCGCGCGTGCGGCCGATCTCGAGGGGGCCTCTCCGCCCTTCCGCCTGCGTCCCGGGCTCATCCTCGAGATCCTCGGTTTCTACGACGAGCTGCGCCGCCGCGGGCGATCCGTCGCCGACTTCGAACGGCTGATGACCGACAGCCTCGCGCCGAGCGCCGACATCGATCGGGGCGCCGCGCGGATGCTGCGCCAGACCCGCTTCCTGGCGGCGGCCTTCGCCGGGTTCGAGCAAGGCGTCGAGGCAACCGGACGGCACGACGAGCACGCCCTGAGGACCCTGCTCATCCAGCGCGAGGGGCCGCCCCCCTATCGGCACGTCGTCGTGACCGTCGCCGATCAGGCGGCCGACCCGTTCGGCCTGTGGCCCGCGGACTTCGACCTGCTGGCGCGGATTCGCGGACTCGAGCGGCTGGACGTGATCGCGACGGAGAACGTGCTGGCCGCCGGTTTCCATGAGCGGATTCACGATCTGCTTCCAGGCCTGGACGAGGAGCGGCGCGGCTCCCCCGGGGCCGGACCTGTGCTGGCAGCACCCCAGCCTGCGACAGGTGCCGAGACGCGGCTCTGGCACGTCTGCCGGGATCGCGAGGAGGAGATGGCGGACGTTGCGCGATGGGTGGTTCGTACGAGGAATCCCGATCGCTTCGTGGTGGTGTTTCAGCGGCCGCTTCCGTATCTGTATCTCGCGCGCTACGTCTTCGGCGATGCCGGCCTGCCGTATCAGGCGGTCGACTCGCTTCCTCTCGCCGCCGAGCCGTTTGCGGCGGCACTCGACCTGGTCTTCACGTTTGCGGCAGCCGAGGCGAACCGCGCATCGCTCGTCGCACTGCTCGGTTCGCCCCACTGGCGGTTTGCGCCGGAGCCGGGCGCCGCGTACGTGACGCCGGAGGCGGTGGCTGCGGCCGACGCGCTCCTGCGCGACTGGAAGTATTTCGGCGGATGGGAGCGGCTCGCGGAGCTGGCGGCGGAAGCGCCCGTCGGCGTCTCGAGCGCCGTGCGCGATCGGCCGGGCCTGCGGAGCGCTGCGCCGGCGATCCTCGCCGCGGCGCGCGCGGCCGAACGAATCCGCGCCATCGAAGCGGCCCCGGGTGCTTCCGCGCAGATCGCGGCTCTCCGAGCCTTCATCCGCGACCACGAGCGCCCGCCGGACCCGGTTGGAATGGGCAATGGGCCAGGGGCAATGGGCCAGGGGCCATGGGCGATGGGCGATGGGGAATGGGCGATGGGCAACGACTGGTTCTCGGCCCACGTGCGTGCACGGGCGGCGATTCTCGGCGCGCTGGAGTCGCTCGAATGCGCGCACGCACAGCACGACGACCGGCCGCTGCCGTTCGGGGAGCTTGCCGGTACGATCCGCCGCTGGATTGAAGGGCAGACCTTCTCGCCGCAGACGGGCCACGACGGGCTCACCATGCTCGACGGGCCGGCCGCGGCCTACGCGGACGCGGACGAGATGCGAATCTGCGGACTCGTCGAACAGGACTGGCCGGATCGCGGCCGCCGCAGCATCTTCTATCCAGCGGCCCTCCTCTCGCAGCTCGGATGGCCGGACGAGCGCGACCGGCACGCGGCCGGCCGGGCCCGGTTCCGCGATCTCCTGAGGCTGCCGGGCCTGCGCCTGTCTCTTTCGACCTTCACCCTCGAAGACGATGCGGTCGTGCCGGCTTCACCGCTGCTCGAGGAGCTGGGCTCGAGCGGGCTGGCCGTCGAGCACCAGCCGGCCGACGGCATGCCGCGCATCTTCAAGCACGAGGCGCTCTCGGAGGAGCCGATCGCCGCCGAAGCCGTGCATGGCCCGGCCGCGTCGTGGCTCGCGCTGCGCCTGTCGCGCTCGGACGGCAGCGACTCCAGGTTCCACGGCAGCTGCGGTCCGCGCGCGCCTTCCACTTATGCCGTCAGCCATCTGGAGCGCTACCTGGATTGTCCGTTCAAGTACTTCGCGAAGCATGTGCTGCGCCTTGACGAGGAGAGAAAGGACGAAGCGGGCCTGTCGCCGCAGGAGCGCGGCCAGCTCCTCCACGACGTCTTCGAGCGGTTCTTCGACGAGTGGCGCGCGACCGGCCGGGGCAGGATCACGGCTGCGAACCTGCCGCAGGCGCTCGAGCTGTTCGAAGAGGTCGCCGAGGCGAGGCTGGCGCCGCTGTCGGAATCCGACCGGGCGATGGAACGCACGTACCTCCTCGGGTCGGCCGTCTCGTCCGGTCTGGCCGCGCGCGCGTTCGCCTTCGAGATCGAGCACGGCGTCGACGTCGTGGAGCGGCTGCTCGAGTACACGCTCGAAGGAGAGTTCGATTTCGAGGGACCCGAGGGAACGCGCCGGCTCGGGCTTCGCGCAAAAGCGGACCGCATCGATCTCCTCGCGGACGGGACGATCCGGGTGATCGACTACAAACTCGGCAGGGCGCCGAAGCCTTCCCGCGCCCTTCAGCTGCCGGTCTACGGCCTGTGTGCGGCGCAGCACCTGGAGGGCCGGCACGGACGGCAGTTCCCGGTCTCGCGCGCGGGCTATGTGGCCTTTCGCGAGAAGAACGCGTTCGTGCCGCTCGGCGGTTCGACCTCGCTCGAGGAGGCGCTCGACGAAGGCCAGCAGCGCCTGTTGCGCACCGTGTCCGCCGTCGAGCGCGGCGAGTTTCCACCGCAGCCCGACGAGCCGTTCATCTGCACGCGCTGCGGATACGCCCCGGTCTGCCGCAAGGACTACGTCGGCGATGAGTGAGAGGACGAACGGCGCGAGGCGGGCCGGCCAGATGTCGCTGTTCGACGATCGGCCGGACGAGCGGCCGCCGGCGGGTGTGACTGCGACCGCCACGGAGGCGACCGACCATGATTCCGGCGCCCGGCGCTTTGCGGTCGATCCGCGCCAGAACGTGGTGCTGGAGGCATCGGCCGGCACGGGGAAGACGTCGGTGCTCGTCGCGCGCTACGTGAACCTGATCCACGCCGGCGTGGATCCGGCCAACATCCTGGCGATCACGTTCACACGAAAGGCCGCGGCCGAGATGCGCGAGCGCATCCTCGCGGCGCTCGGCGACGCGGCCGCCCGCTCCGGGTTCGAGAAAGCGCGCTGGCGCGAGCTGCAGGACCGGCTGCACGACATCGCGGTCGGCACGATCGACGCCTTCTGCCTGTCGCTGCTGCGTGAGTTCCCGCTGGAGGCGGATGTCGATCCGGGCTTCGAGATCGCGGACGAAACAGAGGTCCCGAGGCTCATGGACGAGGCAGTCGATCGCGCGATGCGGATCTTCGCGGGCCTCGCGAGAGCCGACAGGGACATCGCGCTCGTGCTCGCGCAGCTCGGCGTGACGCGCGTCCGCGAGGGTCTGGCGCTGCTGCTCGGCCGGCGGCTCGTCGTGTGGGACGCCCTGGATCGGTTCCTCCAGAGGGCTCCATCGGACCTGACCGCCCGCGTCGTGTGCGAGCGGGCGGCCGCCGCGCTGCAGGACGCGCTGCGAACGGTCCCTGGCGGCCTGGCCGGTTTCCTTGCGGACGGTCCGGCCGCGCATCCCCGCTACCAGCTCCTCGTCCGCGACGTGGAGCGGCTGAGCGCGGCGGACGGCATGCACGAGGCGGAGCTGCGCGGCGCGATCGACCGCCTGGCCGCGCACTTCCTGACCGGAGACGGCAGGGCGCGCGGCGGCGGGCCGATCCATCCGTACCGCGCGTCGCACTACCCCTCGGAAGCCGCGGCGCGCCGGCACCGCGCGGCGGTTGCCGCGCTCGCGCCGCAGATTCAGCGGGTCCTTCAGGCGTTCGGCCGCGACCTGAACGCCGTGCTGGCGCGCGGGATCCGGAAGATGTTCGCCGTCGTGCTGGAGCAGTACCGCCGGGCGCTCGACGATCGATCCGTGCTCGATTTCCCGGATCTGATCGAACGGGCCCTCGCGCTCCTCCGGCAGATGGACGAGTTCGCGCAGAGCCGCTTCAGGCTCGAGTCGCGCTATCACCACGTGCTCGTCGACGAGTTCCAGGACACGAGCCGGGCTCAGTGGGAGCTGATCTCGCTGCTCATCAAGTCCTGGGGCGAAGGCCTCGGCCTTCCCACCGAGCCTTCGATCTTCATCGTCGGGGACCGGAAGCAGTCGATCTACAGGTTCCGCGACGCCGACGTCTCGGTGCTGCGCGAGGCGGCGCGGCACATCGAGGCCCTCGATCCTTCCCGGAACCCGCGGCGATCGATCACCCGCAGCTTCCGGGCGCTTCCCGAGCTGCTGCGCTTCGTCAACGCGCTCTTCGGCGAGACCGCGTCCGCGGAGGGCGCGCAGGGTGACGAGTTCACGTACGGCGACGCCGATCGATTTCCGATCGATCCGGCGGCGGGCTCCATCCGCGGCCCCGCTCTCGGCATCGCCGCCGCAGAGGATCCGCAGGCGTGCGCGGCGGCGGTGGCCGCCGAGATCGCGCGAATCCTCCGCGAGGATGCGGTCAGGGATCGCCGGACCGGCGTGCCCCGCCAGACAAGACCGGGAGATATCGCGATCCTGTTCCGCTCGAGAACGAGCCATCGGGAGTTCGAGCGGGAGCTGGAGCTGCGCGGCATACGCGCGTATGTCTACAAAGGCCTGGGCTTCTTCGACGCGGACGAGACCAAGGATCTGATGGCGCTCGTCCGCTACCTCGCGGACCCGCTCTCGAATCTCCGGGCCGCGGCTTTTCTTCGATCGCGTTTCATCCGGCTGTCCGACGCGGGGCTGCTGCGACTCGCGGGAGGACCGGCCGCCGCTCTCACGGGTCCGCGTATGCCGACAGAGGCGCAAACTCTGGACGAGGAAGACCGCCGTGTCGTCGTCCAGGCTCGGCTGGGAGTCCGCGAGTGGCTGGCCCGCGCGGACCGCGTGCGCCCCGCCGAGTTGATCGAGTCGATTCTCGACGAGACCGCGTATGCCTGCGAGCTGCGCGGGCCGCGCAGGATGCAGGCGTGGGAGAACCTGAAGAAGATGCGGGCCCTCATCCGGCGTGTGCAGAACCGCGGGTATGCGACCCTCGCCCGGATCGCCGACCACATGGACGCACTCTCCGTCGCGGACGAATCGAACGCCGCGATCGAGGCGATCGACGCCGTGAACCTCATGACGGTCCACGCCGCCAAGGGGCTCGAGTTTCCGATCGTCTTCGTGGTCAACATGGCCAGGGGCTCGGGCGGGATCCCGAAGCCCGTGCGGGTGGTGGCGTCCGGAGACACTCCGTCCGTATCCGTGGGGCCGTTCGTCTCCGATGCCGATGAGGCGGACCGCGAGCGGGAGCGGCACGAAACGCGACGGCTCCTGTATGTGGCGTTCACCCGGGCCCGCGACCGCCTGTATCTGTCGTCGGCGCTGAAGGACGGCGTGCTGGCGCCGGGCCGAGGCAGCCTTGCCGAGGTGCTGCCCGATTCGATGCGCGCGGTGTTCGCCCGGGCGGCTACGGCTCCCGCCGACGCTCCGACGGTGACGTGGACGAGCGCGTCAGGCGATGAGTTCGCGTGGAGGGTGTGCCGCGCGTCGGAAGCTGGTGGCGACGCCGCCTTGCACGAGACGTCGGAGGGGAGGGCCTGGTTGGCGCACGGCCTCCATGTCGGGGTCCCGGGGCTGGTCCCGCCGGGCGAGCGCCCCGGCAGGGGAGAGCAAGCCTGATCTACGCGTGACCCGTGATCCTCCGACCCGTCGTGGGTCACTGCGAAAACGCGACCGGTTCAACATCGAACCGCGAACCGCGAACCGCGAACCCGCGAACCACGAACCACGAACCACGAACCACGAACCACGAACCA
>DATIEW010000077.1:0-3924 GCA_035455585.1 Vicinamibacterales bacterium
TCGAGCAGCGCCTCGGCTTCATCCGCGCAGGCCTGATCGCGTGCGGCGCGGCACACGCGGATCGCGAGGCGGTACGCGTCGGCGGCTGCCGCACGATCTCCCGCGAGATCGGCGAGCTTGCCCAGCTCTTTGTGCGCACGCCCCCGGAGCCACTGGGGAGCCACGCCTGACAGTACGCGCCGAAGCTCTCGCTCGGCTGCCTGACTCTCGCCCAGGGCGACGAGCGCGGCCCCGTAATAGTACGACCAGCGCGCGTCCTCGCCGAACGCACGGGGACGTTTGTCGCGCGCGAGCATCGTGAGGCCGTGCTCGATCGCACGGCGCGCCTGATCGGCACGCCGGGCTCGCATCGCCGTGCTTGCCGCCTCGAGCCAGAGCAGCCGGTTCCGCGGGTACGACCGCTGCAGCCGTTCGATCACGGCCAGCGCATCGTCGTACCGGCCTTCGCGGTTGTAGACCACGATCAGCGTGAAGAGCGCGTTGGTCTGCACGTCGCCCGCGTGCGCCGCGGCTCCCTCGATGAGGCGGATTCCGCGCTCTCGCCCGCCTCCGAAGCCGGCGATGCCCGCCAGCAGGCGCAACGGCGCCGACAGCGAAGACACCGCGTAGCGGTACATGCCGACGACCAGCCCGGCATCCTTGCGGCGCGGGTCGAGCTCGATGGCGCGCTCGTGTTCGCGGTACGCGCGGCGAGCGGTACGGAGCCCGCCGAACAGGCGTCCCTCCACGGTCGCCGTGTAGGTGGTGAGATAGCCGTAGGCCGCTCCGACGTGGAAGTGCGCATCGGCGTCCGCGGGGTTCGCCTTCAATCGAGCCTCTGCGAGCACCAGCGCCCTGTCGATGTGCTCGCGGAACGCCGCGTCCAGCTCAGGCGACGGCGCCGGGCGTGCCGCGTCCGCGCGGGCCTGTCCCAGGTAATCGTCCGCCAGGACGGCGCCCTGCAGGAACAGCGACCGGATCCACATCGTCATGGCGATCAGCCTGTATGCGGCCGGATCCGCGGGATCCGCCTTTATGGCCGACCTGAACGCTTCGAGCGCTTCGTCGTAATCGAGGTTGTAGGCCAGCTCGAGGCCGCGCGCGCGCAGGGCCGATGCACGGGCTGCGGGGCTGTCGCCCGGCAGCTGTTCCGCCGGCGCCCCGAGCGGGAGCGCCAGCGCGCACGCCGTGAGCAGGAGAACCGCCGTCCACCGACGTCCGCGTGCTGCCATACCTGCCCATCACAGTAGGGCGGCACAGCGCAGAAGTCGTGAGGCGGGAGTGAAGATCGGCTGAAATGATCTGAGCGCGTTCAGGTTCGTCCGGCTGGAGTCCACCTGCCTGTGTCGATGGCTCAGTCGGGCGCTGACGGCTCGACCGATCTATGGCCGCATCGGCGAAGGTACCGGACCTCTCAGGATTCCCGGAGGAGGCGGGAGCGCCCCGGCCGAGCAGAGCGGCCGGGGCGACAGATACTGCGCGCGTCGCACTCGGCGGACGAGCGGGTCAGAACGTCACGCGGACACCGAACTGCGACACGCGCGGCCCGCCCACCGTGTTCGTGACGGTTCCGAAATCGACGCTGTCGAAGTTGTTCTCCGGTATGCCGAAGTTCACGGTGTTGAACAGGTTGAAGATCTCCCAACGGAGTTCCGCCCGGATCCGGCCGCCGAGCGGCACCCGCTTCGAGATGCTCAGGTCCACGCGCTGCTGGCTCGGGCCGCGCAGGAAGTTGCGGGGGGTATTCCCGGCTGCGGTGGCGGCACGAAGCTGGGTCTTGTCGAACCATCCCTCTTCGGGGTTCGCGGCTTGCTGAGCGACGCTCTCGGCCGTGGCACCCGGCACAAAGTCGAGCCGCTGGAATCCCAGCCGCAACAGCCCCTGCTCCGGCCGGAAGACGCTGAAGGGCCGGCCGGATTGAAACTGCATGAACGTGGCCAGCTCCCAGTCCTTCAGAAATGCATTGTCGCCCATCGGCAGGTTCCAGACCGCGCTCAAGCTGAAGCGGTGCGGGCGATCGAAGTCCGCTCGCGCCCAGTTCGACTCGAGGTCCCGGGAGTCGTTCTCGACCGAGAAGCCGGTGTTCGGCGTGTCCGGACGGCCGCCACCTGCGGTGCTCCCAGGGTCGGCCGACATGAGGTCTCTCGCGACCGAATACGTGTACGCGGCGTGGAACTGGTATCCGTGCGAGAACCGTTTGGTGACGCTCGTCTGGAGCGCGTGATACGTGGACCGGCCGGCCGACTGCAGGTACAGGGCCTCCGCATCATTGAAACCGTAGTAGAGGGTTCGCACCTCGGTGGGAATCGTTCCAGCCGGCCCCCGATTGTTGTCGCCGCCGTAACCGTAACCCAGCGCGTTTGGATCCTGGGGGTTGGCGGTGCCGCCGTTGGCTCGGTACGCGGCGGTGATGCGATCGAGGATCTCCCGCGGCGTGTTCGGGTCGTTGAGATCCCACGGCTCGTTGAGCGCCGTTGCGAGCAGCAGATTGTGCCCGCGGCTGCCGTTGTATCGCACTTCGAGCGCCACGCTGGGCGCGATCTCCCATTGCCAGCCGATATTCCACTGCTGGTAGTACGGGGTCTGCAGATCCCGATCGATCGCGCGGAACTCCAGCGTCTCCGCGATATTGCCCTGCCCGCCGTTGACGCCGAACACACCCGTGCCGTCGCGAATCTGGTAGGTCCCCGCCGTCCCGCCGGTGTAGACCAGCCGGAAGGGGAAGAACACATCGAACGGCGTCGGTTGACCGTTGATGACGTTGGAGGCAAACGCGTTCGTGATCGGCACCTGACGGCTGGGAACCGTGATCTCGATCTCCCTCAGGATCGGGTAGTTGCTGAAGACCGTGTTCATGAAGGCGGCTGACGGGCGGTCGTAGAAGAGGCCGTAACCGCCGCGGATCACGTGCTTCTCGGCTGCGGTGTACGCGAACCCCAGCCTGGGCGCGAAGTTGTTCAAGTCCTGTCCGTTCAGCGTGTGCTTCGTCTCCGCGCGGGACACCGCCGCGATCCCGGCGTTCACCGCCGAGAACTGACTGTTCTGGATGTTCGACGGCACGAGGATCGCATCGATCGGATTCGCCGGGTCGGTCACGAGCGCCGGATCGAAGTTGCCGAAGAATCCGTTCTTTTCGTACGGCCATCCGAACCAGTCCCAGCGGACGCCCAGCGTCACGCTCAGGCGACTGCCGACGCGCCAGTCATCCGTGACGAACCACGACGCGTCCTGCATCTGGAAGTGCTTGTCCGTGAAACCGAACTGCGTGTCCGCCTCGCTCGTGAAGCCGAGCAGGAACTGCTGGAAGTGCTCGATCTTCTCGAACTCGGTCCCCTGCTCCTCGGGCAGGTTCGTCTTCACGTTGTGCAGCTTGAAGTCGCCGCCGATCCTGAGGTTGTGGTTGCCGCGCGTCACGCTCAGGACGTCCGAGAAGTGAACGGTTTCCTGCTCCCGGCGGTTGAACGCATCGTTTGGTGCGCCGAAGGACCACGAAATCCCTCGATTGACGAAGTGTCCAAGCCGCCGCGTGGCGGCGGAGTCATCGAAGAGAAGGGCCGGATTCACGATCCCGAACTGGTCGCTGGTGAGCCCGATGATGTCGTCATCGAGCCGACGGGTATTGCGGAGCGTGAAAAAACCCACGCGGAATTCATTCAGGATGCTGTTGCCGAAGATGTGCGTGTCCCCCACCGAAGCCACCTGGCCACGGTTGTTCTTCCGAAGCGGGAAGGGGGAGGCCAGCGTCGAGGGATCCGGGAACGGGTCCGTGCTTGGGAAGTCGGCCGCAAAGTAGGACACCTGCAGCCGGTGAAATTCCGCAACCCGTGCGTCGACGCGCGCACTCCCCTGCAGTTGCCTGAATTCCGCCGGAATGACCTGCCGGAGCTCCGCAACAGGATCCCCGCCGGCGTTCGTGAAGGAGCCGATGCCGACCACGGGATCGTT
>DATIEW010000078.1:0-2840 GCA_035455585.1 Vicinamibacterales bacterium
CGGCGTCTGGACGTCCGCGATGTTGTCGAAGCTGGCGCTGATGGTGTCGGCAGGCAGGTAGGCGCTGACGTCGATGTCGAGGCCGAAGAGCGCCCGGATGGCCGCCGCGTACTCCGCGCGGTTGAGCCGCTGAAACACGCGCCGCCCGGGGTTCGGCCTGGCCATCGCCGCCCGGTCGAGCCTCGCCTCGAGCGCCGTGGCGAGCGCCAGACGGATCGCCGCGTTGGGCTGCGGCGCCCGCTTGGGCGGCATCAGGCCGGCGCGCAGCTTGCGGACCATCTTCTCGGCGATCTCCGGATGATCCTCGGCCCTCGCGACGTCGAAGCGGGCGAGCGTCAGGCCCCCTCGCATCGGCTTGTCGTCGTGGCATTCGAAGCAGTACTGCTCGATGGTCGCATTGAGGTCCGGCGCGGTTCGGGGGGTGGTGCGCGTGTCCTGGTCAGGGGCCGGAGCGGCCTCCTGCGGCCCGCTGGTAGCTGCCGGACCGACCGCCAGGCCCACACGAAGGGCCAGGACGGTACAGAACAAACCTGTAACGAGCAGAGGCGGCGCCAGCCTTCGCATCGCTTCCTGTCTCGGCCCCAACAACTTACACCCTGGAGGCCATGGTTGTCAGCCAGAATCGTGCCGCATGCTGATTGCTGAACGCTGAGTGCTGAATGCTGAATGCTGAATGCCGGACCCGGCTGGCCACTCGCCGTTCCCCTTGACAGTCGAAAGGAGCAGGATCTAGTCTTCTTTCGTCCATCGAAAGGAACGTCGTTGACCAGGGTAAAGGGCGACCTGCTCCAGGGCACCCTCGACATGCTCGTCCTCAGAGCGCTGCAGCTCGAGCCGATGCACGGATGGGGCATCACCGAACGGATTTCGCAGTGGTCCGAGAACGTGCTGCAGGTCGGTCAGGGCACGCTCTACCCGGCTCTGTACCGGCTCGAGCGGCAGGGGCTCATCCGATCAGGGTGGCACGTCACCGAGAACAACCGGCGCGCGCGCTACTACTCGCTGACCCGCGAGGGCCGGCGGCGCCTGGACGACGAACTGGCTCAGTGGCAGCGCACGTCGCGCGCCGTCAACCTGGTGCTCGGCGCGACGCTCGAGTGAACGCATCATGGAGCCGATGAGGGAGATCTGGCATCGCATCCGTTCGCTCGGCCGGCGGGATGCGCTCGAGCGCCGTCTGGACGAAGAGATCCGGTTTCACATCGATCAGCAGACGGCGAAGAACGAGGGCGCGGGCATGACCCGGGAGGACGCCCGCCGCCGCGCCGTCCTCGCGTTCGGCGGCCTGGAACGCGCCAAGGAAGGCGTGCGAGACGAGTTCCGGCCTGCTCTGCTGGAGGACTTCGGACGCGATCTCCGGTACGGCGTGCGCGTGCTCGGGCGCGCGCCGGGTTTCGCGACCGTCGCCATCCTGACGCTCGCCGTGGGGCTCGGCGCCGCGACCGCCGTGTTCAGCGTCGTCGACGGTGTGCTGCTGCGGCCGCTGCCTTATCCCGACGCCGATCGTATCGTCCGGTTGTACCAGATCGGAAGCGAGGGCAACCGGATGAACGCCTCGGAGCCGAACTTCGAGGACTGGAAGTCCGGCACACGCAGCTTCCAGGCGATGGCCCAGGTGGCGCCCGCTTCCGTTCCCGTGTCAACGGGCGGCGAGCAGATGATGACCTTCGGGGCGTACGTGTCCCGTGAGTTCTTCCAGGTCCTGCAGACACGACCCCGGCTCGGCCGAGGTTTCCTCGACAGCGAACGTCACGTCGGTGCGGCACCGGTCGTCATCGTCAGCCACGGCTTCTGGCAGGAGCGTCTCGGCGGCGAATCCGATCTCGACCGCATGATTGTGCAGATCAGCGGCGCAGCCCACCAGGTCGTCGGGGTGATGGCGGCCGGCATCGACTACCCGATCGGCGCCGACTTCTGGGTTCCGCGCGAGCAGTCTCCACCGCAGCGCTCGCGGACGGCGCACAATTTTGCGGTGATAGGCCGCCTGGCTGACGGCGTGGCGCTCCCGGCCGCGCAGGCGGAGCTCAGCGCGCTGTCGCGACTGCTGAAGGACCGCTACGGCGACGACACCTGGATGGTCGATGCCGTGGCGATTCCGCTCCGCGAACAGCTGACGGCTTCCGCGCGGCCCGCGCTGCTGCTGCTGCTCGCCGCCGCCGCGCTGCTGCTGGCCATCGCGTGCCTCAACGTGTCGAACCTGCAGCTCGCGCGGGCGTCGACCAGGGAGCGCGAGCTGGCGGTACGGCTGGCGATCGGCGCGGACCGCTCGCGCGTCACGCGGCAACTGCTGGCCGAAACCCTCGTCCTGTCCATCGCCGCCGGCGCGGCCGGCATCGGCGTTGCCTTCGCGGGCGTCAGAGCCCTGCTCGCGCTGCAGCCCTCGAACCTTCCGCGCATCGACGACGTGGCCGTGGACGCACGGATCCTGGCTTTCGCGCTCTCGGTCGCGATGGCGACCGGTGCGGTGCTGGCGGTGGTCACCGCGCTTCGCGCGACGCGCCACGACATCCGCGGGACGCTCGGCGACGGGCCGCGGGCGGTCGCTGGCGCGCGGGGCATGCGCGCACGGCAGGTCCTGGTGATCGGCCAGGTGGCGCTGACCATCATTCTCCTGACGGGCGCCGGCCTGCTCGCGCGCAGCTTCGTCCTCCTGCTCGCCGTCGATCCGGGGTTCCGGACCGAAGGCGCGTTGATCCTGGATCTCACATGGCCCTATTCGGCCGATCCCGCCGTGCAGGCACGCCGCGCGAGCACGCAGGAGGAGCTGATCGCGCGCGTCGGCGCCTTGGCGGGCGTCCAGGGCGTCGGGCTCGTCAACAACTTTCCAATCGGGCCCGGCA
>DATIEW010000079.1:0-3704 GCA_035455585.1 Vicinamibacterales bacterium
GGTCCGGGTTCACGCACACGTCGGCGGTGTTCAGCATGGCCAGCAGGTCCTCGTCCGAAGCCCGCCCGGTAAAGGTGACGTAGTCGGCGAGACCCATCGCGTCACAGCGGGCGCGCATCGACTCCAGGGCCGGGCCGCCGCCGACGAGCCCGAATTGGACGTCCGCTCGCCCGCGCGCACGAACGATCCGATCAACTGCCCGCAGGAGCAGGTCGATTCCTTCCTGCTCGCTGATCAGGCCGAGATAGGCAACCAGATGCCGCCGACCTTTCTTCAAAGCCAGGCTCGGGGAAAGGATGCGCATGCGCTCGGCGCTCGGGCCCGAGCGCACCACGAACAGCTTGTGTTCGGCCACCCGGCCGCGCTCGATGGCGATCCGGCGGTGCGTTTCGTTGGTCGCGATCACGACGTCGGCGGTCGCGAAGGTCCCGCGCTCCAGGTACAGCAGCAGACGATGAAGCACGCCGCCCCGATCGAACTTCGCGATGAAGAATTCCGGGCTGGCGTCGTGATGGTCGAAGAAGTAGCGCGTCCCGAACAGGAGCTTGAAGACGCCGGCTACGAGAAAGATGGTACCCGGTGCGCTGCAACCGTGAATCACGCCGAAGCCACGGCGCCAATAGACCCACCAGGCCAGTGCGAACTCGAAAACCAAGGCGGTCGCGTACTCGATCACGTAAGCGAGCTTGCCGGAACCCTGGCGCAAGGGATGGCGATAGACTGCGACGCCGTCGATGATCTCGTGCTAACGCGTCCAGCCTTTGCCCTTCGGATAGATGACCGACACTTGGCCGCCGGCTGCGGTCAAAGTCTTGGCCTCGTTCCAGACCCGCGTATCGAACGGTACCGGCAGATTTTCGACGATGATCAGCGTGCGAGGAAAAGGGCGTCGGTCCGCCACCGGCACGGCGGCGCCGGCACCTTCCACCTGCTCCCCGCGGCCGAGAGCGCGCTGCCAGACACGCCGGTGGCGCGGGACGCGGTCGACGCCGATCAATCGGCTTCTCGTCATATTATTTCCGTCATCAGCGGCGTTACACGCTCTTTAGTTGACGAACGCCAGAATTGATTCATTCAACATTAACGTCGATTGCAGTCGTCCTCAAGACGCCTGGCGGGCGACTGCATGAGTGGTGGCAATAACGCCTAGCGCGATGGCGCGGGATTATCGGGCCTGGGGCGGTTTACACCCGCAGCACGAACGTGGCGGCGTCACCCGGTGTCAGATGACCGGAGAACACCAGCCGCCGGGTCGGTGCCAGCTCTCCGTAGGCGGCCGAGTGCCAGCCGGCGCACGGGACCGCCGAGCCCGCCTGCACTGCGCCGGTGAGCGGGCCCGTGGCGTCGATCGTGAGCAGCGGCTGGCGGCTGCGCAACATCTGCCAGCCCGCGGCGGCTTCGGCCACGCTAAGTCCGGGAGCCACGAGAAAGCCGATCTCGACCGGCCTCGGCACCCGACCGCCGACCAACCGATCGACGACCTTGAAACAATTCGGGCCCCGCTGACGGACGGTGCGCTCGTGGTCGCAGCCGAACCGCCGGCGATAGCCGTCGTGCCGCGCGGTCAGCGACCACCAGTCGGGCCTCTGCATCGACCGGTTGATCGCCTCCACCTGCGCCTTCTCGGACCAGTTGAACCTGCCGGCGATCCGGCTGGAATCGACGCCCCCGAGGCACAGCGTGTTGTGGGCGCGGGTTCCGCGGAAGTGGTCGCGCCAGGGCCTCGCAGTGTAGTAGCGGTAGGTGCCGGCGTCGATCAGCACGGGCTCGCCGTCGACGTGCAGCCAAGAGCGCCAGCGCGTCGGCGTGACCGTGGGCGGCGATGCTCAGGAACCCGAGCGCGCCGTGATCGACTACCAGCAGCACTTCCCGACCATCGGCCGGGGCGCCGGCCCGGTCGCGCACCACGGTGTGGCCGCCAACAGGGAAGCGCCGGGCCCCCGTGGGCGGGTCGGGATGTGGTAGCGCCGCACCGAACAGCGCGTTACGCAACGCCCGCGCCGGCCAAGGCGGGGCCGCATCGTTGCGTCCGCGCATGGCACCGAGCATGGCGAGCACCGAGCCGACATAGGTCGGCTCTCGCCCCGGATCGGCGACCACGCGTCCCTCGTCGTCGTCGCCGATCCGTGGATGGCGGCCACTCCGGTCGAGCAACGCCCGCAGATGCGCCCCGGCGACCTCGAGGCGCCGCCAGTAGGGCTCGGGCATGCCTTCGCCGAGGCGCTCCCCGAGGTCCCCGGCGAACAACTCGAGGGAGAACGCCGCGTAGCTCGGCGACTGCTCGGCGCCGACGCCATCGTCGAGGAACTGCCGACCGACTTCGGCGATCAGCACGGCGCGGCCGTGCGCGCGCCACCGGTCGGCGCCGGGCAGTTGCGGCGCCAGGCTGCCGAGGACGAACAGCGCCGCGGCCTCGGCGACACGATGATTGTTGGCCGACGAGAAGCGCGCGGGGTAGCGGGCCAGCCAACGGCCGTGCGCTCCAAGCGCGGCGAGGTAGTGGCGGCGGCGCTCGGAATCGATCGTATGCGGCTGCAACAACGACAGCTCCAGCACGATGGAGATCACCCGTAGGCCGATCTCGATGCCCGACGCCCAGTTGATGCCGCGCAGCGGCGGGATTGGCTTCGATCCACGAATCCAGATGGTCGAGGCAGCAGCCGCGCGCGGCGTCGTCCCGGCCGGTCGCCGCCACCAGCTTGACGTCGCCGTTCGCCGTCGAATGGCGGTAGTCGATGGCGAAGGCGAAGGCTTGCGCCGGCCAGTGCCGGCCCGAGCTCGGATCCAGAAGCCAGTCGGGTGTGGTCGCCGCAGGCGGCCGGGCGACGCCGATATGGGTGCAACGACCGACGCGGAGCTCTCGGGCGTGTTCCTGCCAACTGCCGATCACGCTCGGATCATCGGCAGCGGCTGACGCCTGGTCGCGTAGACCCGGCCACGCGCGCAAATCGGTAACGTGAACTGAGTCGTCCAAATTCTAACTGAAGATACTGTCGATCATACGCAAGTATGTCTACCATGAACGAAAGCCCAGCTCCGCCGACGACATGTTGCGAATACGTTGCATCAGGGACAAGATATTGTTAGTTTTTTGTCAACTTGAATGCGCCACTGTCGTTGAATGCGGTGGTCTGGTCGCGACCGGCGCGTCTACTTCAACCTCGCACCGAACGACTTGCGGTAGCAGGCGAACGCGCCGAGGGAGGGAACATGGCGGATTCCGCGGACGGTTCCGACACGCTCGGCGTCGTTGAACGCGGGCGCCATGACGAGATCGGGAGGGAACCGTCGGGTTCGTGGCCCGAGTTGGCGCGGCGGACCAAGCGTTGGCTGGATCTGAGCACCGCCCTGGTGTTGCTGGTCGTGCTCGCACCGTTCATGAGTCTGATCGCAATCACCGTCAGGCTGGATTCGCCTGGTCCGGCCCTCTTCCGCCAAGTGCGCGTAGGCCAGAACGGGAGGCACTTCCGGATTCTGAAGTTCCGCACCCTGGCCCACGGTGCTCCCAGCTGTCATCACGAGCGATACATAGCGGCGATGCTGGCCGATTGCCACGGCTCCGACGGGGACGCTCGCGCGCCCGCCTGGACCGCGCCGATCACACCGTTCAAGGATCCGAACGCCACGCGCGTCGGTCGGTGGTTGCGCAAGACGTCGCTGGACGAGCTGCCGCAACTGGTGAACGTCCTCCGGGGCGACATGAG
>DATIEW010000080.1:0-4309 GCA_035455585.1 Vicinamibacterales bacterium
CAGGCAGGTCCCGTCCGGCGTCGGATAGTCGTCGCCGAAGATCTGGAATTCGCATCGGCCCAGAGCCGCGTCGATCGCGCGCGGAATGACGTGAATCTCCGGATCGTGATCCTCTCCCAGCTCCCCTGCCGGGTCTGCGCCCGCGGCGTTGAAGTACCTGAGCGCCACGGAGCGCAGCCCGTACGCGCGATCGTAATGCGGCAGCGCCCGCTCGACGGCCAGCTTCGTTTCGCCGTACGCGTTGATCGGCCGCGTGGGATGCGCCTCGGTGATCGGGGTCTCTTCGGGATTGCCGAACACGGCTGCCGTCGAGGAGAAGACGAGCTTGTCGACCCCGGTCGCGACCATCGCCTCGAGCACCGACAGGGCGCCCGCCACGTTGTTGCGATAGTATCCGGCCGGATCCGTGACGGACTCGCCGACCGCAAGCCACGCCGCGAAGTGCATGACCGCGTCGACGCCGTTCGCCGCGATCGCGTCGCGCAGCCGCGCGGTGTCGTGGATGTCTCCTTCGATGACCTCACGGGCCCGCGGCACCGCCTGCCGGTGCCCGGCTGAGAAATTGTCGTAGACGACGACCGCTTCGCCGCGCTCGGCCAGCGCCTTGACCGCGTGGCTGCCGATATAGCCGGCGCCGCCCGTGACCAGCACGGCGCTCACGGCCGCCCCATCGAGAAGTACGTGAAGCCCTGCGCGCGAATCGTCTCGGGCTTGTAGATGTTCCGTCCGTCGAAAATCACCGGCGAGCGCATCAGCTTCCGCATCCGGCCGTAGTCCGGTTCCCGGAACTCGTTCCACTCGGTGACGATTGCAAGGGCGTCGGCCCCACCGAGCGCCCCGTAGCTGCTGTCGGCGTACGTGATCTTCGATCCGAAGATCCCGCGAGCCACCTTCATGGCTTCCGGATCGTAGGCCTGCACGGCGGCGCCGGTGGAGAGCAGCCCCTCGATGAGCGGGATCGCCGGCGCTTCGCGCATGTCATCGGTCCTGGGCTTGAAAGCCAGCCCCCAGACGGCGATGCGCCGGCCCTTCAGCGACCCGAAGTGCGACGCCATCTTCAGCAGGAGGCGCCGCTTCTGGCTCTCGTTGACGGCCTCCACGGACCGCAGAATCTGAAAGTCGTAGTCCTTCTCGGCCGCGAACCTCAGCATCGCCTTCACGTCCTTCGGGAAGCAGCTCCCGCCGTAGCCCACCCCCGGAAAGAGGAACGACGAACCGATCCGCTTGTCGGCCGCCACGGCGTGGCGCACCTGGTCGACGTCGGCGCCGACCATCTCGCAGACGTTGGCGACCTCGTTCATGAACGAGATGCGGGTAGCCAGCATGGCATTCGCCGCGTACTTGCACAGCTCGGCGCTGGCGCAGTCCATCATCATGATCGGCGCGCCGGTGCGCGTGAACGGCGCGTACAGCTCCCGCATCAGCTCGGCTGCCCTCGGATCTTCCGCGCCAATCACCACGCGGTCCGGTTTGAGGAAGTCGTCGATCGCGGCGCCCTGCTTGAGGAACTCCGGGTTGCTCACGACGCTGAAGGGATGCGTCGTCTCGCGCCGCACGATTTCGCGAACGCGGGCCGCGGTGCCGACCGGGACCGTGCTCTTCGTCACGATCACCGTGTAGCCGTTCATGGCACGCGCGATCTCGCGTGCCACCCCGAGCACGTGCTGCAGATCCGCCGAGCCATCCTCGCCCGTGGGCGTCCCGACCGCGACGAACACGATCTGAGAGCTGCGTACCCCCCGGGGCAGCGCCGTCGTGAACGTGAGCCGCTTTTCGGTCCGGTTGCGCCGGACGAGCTCCTCCAGCCCGGGTTCGTATATCGGGATCTTCCCCCGCTGCAGAAGCCGGATCTTCGCTGGATCCCGGTCGACACAGACCACGTTGTTCCCGTTTTCGGCCAGGCACGCCCCGGCGACCAGCCCGACGTACCCCGTTCCAACCACCGAGATTCTCATCCGCGCCTGCTCTCCTTGAGGGCCTGAAAACTCACAACGCTAGCACAGCGGCAAAAACCCTGTCAATCTATTGAAGGGCAAGGATTTGCCGGCCCTCAGCCCTGTGCTAGCATTGGGCGCGCGTGCGCATCCTGATCGACTATCGTCCCGCCCTGCGACAGCGGACAGGCGTCGGCGAGTACGCGCATTCCATCGCGGGGGCCCTGGTCGCGGAACTCGACCCGGCCAGCACCCTCGTGCTCTTCTCCAGTTCCTGGAAGGACCGCCTGCCCCCAGCCGTCATCCCGGGGGCCGAGTCTGTGGATGCGCGCGTGCCGGTCCGTATCCTCAATCGTCTCTGGCATCGCTTCGAGTGGCCTGCCGCCGAGACGTTTGCCGGGCCGATCGACGTCGCCCACTCGATGCACCCGCTGCTGTTGCCGTCGCGGCGCGCAGCCCAGGTCGTGACGATTCACGACCTCTACTTTCTCGACCGCCCGGAGAGCACCGCCGCAGAGGTCCGCCGGGACTATGCGGCCCTGGCCGCCCGGCATGCCCGGCGCGCCGACGCGGTGATCGTGGTATCGGAATACACCGCCCTCCAAGTTCAGTCGCGGCTCGACGTGCCGCCCGAGCGGATAACGATCTGCCCGCCGGGCGCGCCGGCGTGGGAAGCAAGACCGTGGGCTGGAAACATCGGGCCGATCCTCTTTGTAGGCACCATCGAGCCGCGTAAGAACGTTGGACGGCTTCTTTCGGCCTACCGGCGGCTGGTGGAGCGGATGCGCGGGGCGCCGCCGCTCCTCCTTGCCGGGCGGGTGACGCCTGAGTCCGCGGCGCTTCTGGCTGCAGCAGCCGATCCCCCTCTCGCCGGCAGGGTCCGGCATCTCGGTTATGTCAGCGATGAGCAGCGGCAGCAGCTCTACCGGCAGGCGTCGCTGCTCGTGCTTCCCTCACTCAACGAGGGCTTCGGCCTGCCGGCGCTCGAGGCGATGACAATAGGTGTGCCGGTGGTGGCGGCCAACCGCGGGGCGCTGCCCGAACTGCTCGGCGACGCCGGCCTCCTCATCGAGCCTGAGGATGAAGCCGGCATGGCGTCGGCGATGGAGCGGCTGCTGTCCGACGAGGCGCTGGCTCAGCGATGCGGCCGGGCCGGACGGGTACGAAGCCAGCGGTTCAGCTGGAGGGCGAGCGCACAACGGCTGCTGAGGGCCTACGAGGCCGCGCTCGAACGGCACGGGGGCCAGCACTGATGCCGCCGCTCAGCATCGGCGTCGATGCCAGAGAGCTGCTGGGAGACGCGACGGGCGTGGGCGGGTATCTGTGGGAGCTGCTCCGGCGGTGGACGGGACGGTCCGACGCGGATCGCCGGCGCCTGGTCCTGTTTGCGCCGGATCCGCTTCAGCTCCCGTTGCCCGAAGGCGCGACGGAGACCCGCATCACTGGTGGCGGCCGGGGCACCTGGTGGGAGCAGGTGCACCTTCGCCGCGCCGTCCGGGCCGACTCTCCCGACGTGTTCTTCGCGCCGGCCTACACGGCTCCCCTGGGAATGGACCAGCCGCTGGCGGTGACGATCCACGACGTGTCATTCATGGCGCACCCGGAGTGGTTCAGAGCCCGCGAGGG
This sequence comes from Vicinamibacterales bacterium, assembly GCA_035455585.1. Lineage (GTDB taxonomy): Bacteria > Acidobacteriota > Vicinamibacteria > Vicinamibacterales > 2-12-FULL-66-21 > DATIEW01. Next base: position 3,561 of record DATIEW010000080.1, read on the forward strand.
GCTTCGGCGGCGCTGGCTGACGCAGCAGGCCGCGGCCCGTGCAGGCGTGATCCTCACGGTTTCCGAGTTCTCCAGGTCGGAGATCGAGCTGCACCTGCAGGTGCCGCGCGATCGGATCAGGGTGTTTCCCCTCGGCGTCACAACGCGGGTCCGAGCCCCGCGGCCGTCGTGTGCACGGGAGCCGCTGGTGCTGTTCGTAGGTTCCCTGTTCAACCGGCGGCGGCTTCCCGATCTCGTCGCGGCGTTCGCGAAGGCGACGCGGGATCTCCCCGCTGCGACGCTGGTCATCGCCGGCCACGATCGTACGTGGCCGCCGGAGGACCTGCGTGCATGTGCGATGGAGCACGGCGTGGCGGCGCGGATGCAGCTGCGCAGCTACGTCGACGGGGACACGCTGGCCGACCTGTACGCGCGCGCGCGTGTGTTTGCATTTCTGTCGGAGTACGAGGGCTTCGGCCTCACGCCGCTCGAGGCGCTTGCGGCGGGAGTGCCACCGGTCGTGCTGGACACGCCCGTCGCGCGCGAGGTGTACGGCGACGCGGCGGCGTACGTCGAGCCGTTCGACGTCGCCGGGGCGGCCGCGGCGCTCCGCCGGCTGCTCACCGACCCGGCGAGCGCCGAGGCGATCCTCGCCCGGGCGCCCGAGGTGCTCAGCCGCTACTCGTGGGAGGCGACCGCCGACGGCACGCTCGAGGCGATCGAAGGGATCGCGCGCCGATGACGCTCTCGATCGTGATCGTCAGCTACAA